>JAPOIC010000224.1 GCA_029979145.1 Opitutaceae bacterium | reverse complement strand
TTCTTCGAATTCCGCCAGCGCCGCGACCGCGGCGGCGAAATCCGCCACCGGCCGGCCGTTGATCGAGCGAATCCAGTCGTCGGAGTGCAAACCGGCGAGCGCCGCGGGACGGCCCAATTGGAGAAAGTTGACGATCACGCCGCCATGATTCGCCACCGGGACCTGCCGCGCGGCGCCGTCCACATAGGCGAAGCCCCGAACCGTCACGCCCAAGGTTTCAAAGTATCGCCGCGGCATTTCGCGCGGCAGCGACGGCGCGTCGGTCAACGTTGCCGTGATCGTCCGCGCTTGTCCGTCGCGCAGCACCCCGAGCCGCATCACTTCGCCGGGGAGACGCCGATCCACTTCCTGCTGCACGAAATTCACCAGCATGCGATCCGGCTTGATGGCCGGCAGCGGTGCCCCATCCAGCGCCACCAACACATCGCGGGCCATCAATCCGGCCGCGGCAGCCGGGCTGTTTTCGAGCACGTCGCCCACGACGAGCGCCGACCGCCCTTTGAGTCCGAGATAGTCGGCCACCGCGGGTTCGAGCGGCTGCAGGCCTGCCGCGCCCAGCCAAACCATCGGGCGACCGGCTTGATTAGTCGGCACCCGGTTCAAATATGGCACGATTTCAGAGGCCAGCAACACGGCCGCGCATTCGTCGGGATCGATCAACACGATGGGTAGCCCGCCGCGATCACGCGCCGAAAACTGCAGCTTCGCCTGGCCAAACCCACTCACGCCGAGACCGACGAACCGCCCCTGCAGATCAAACACCGGCAGGCCGGTCCCGGTCACTTCCCGTGCCACCAGCGCGGTCGGGCGCGGCAGTGACTGCACAATCGCCACGCGCTCGCTGAGAAAATACGGGGCAAAGCCTTCGTCCTTTTTTCGCAGGCCGATGCCCCACAGTTGCTGCGCGATCGCCGGCGCAGGCGCCTGGCCAAACGTCGTGATCGGCGTAAGGCCCGCGGCATCCGCCGGGTTCGTCACGCGCGCAAACTCCCAGCCAGTAAACTCGTCATGCCCGAGGTAGGTCGCCGGCAAGGAGTGCTCGCTGTCACCCGGCCGGTAAAAGCGAAAGTCCTTCAACTGATTGAGCGCCAGCCGGGCGTTGATCGTCTGGGCCGGGAAAATCACCGTGCCCTTTTCGTCGATGACGGTGCCGAAAGTCTGGACCGTCTGCCGCCCCAACTCGGTGTCCACGGCAAACTCCAGCGCCACCACACTCGGCAGCCGCACCCGCCAGAGGTCCTCCAAGGCGACTTCTGCCTTCACGCCGACCAGCCCGACCACCAAAACCAAAATCAGCGCTCCGGCCCAGCGAACGACGCGCAGCGCCTCATCGGCCCGGCCCCGGGCTTCGAGCGTGATTGACCGCGTCTCGGGAAGAACCACAGTAAATCGTTTCATAAGATGGCTACTGAATGCAAAGACTACGACTTTCGGCAGATTGAACCGAAGTGGCAATCCTTCTGGGCGGAAAACCAGTGTTTCCGCGCGGAGCAGGAATCCTCGCGTCCGAAATACTACGCCTTGGACATGTTCCCCTACCCGTCCGGCGCCGGCCTCCACCTCGGTCACTGCGAAAACTACGCCATCACCGACATCATGGCCCGCTACAAGCGTGCCCAGGGGCACAACGTCCTTTACCCCATTGGTTGGGATGCGTTTGGCCTGCCCACCGAAAACTATGCGGTAAAGACCGGGCGCCATCCGGTCGACGTGACGAAGGAGAACGTAGCCACCTTCACGCGCCAACTGCGGCAGATCGGCGTGTCTTACGATTTCAACCGCGAGATCAACACCACCGACCCCGGCTACTTCAAATGGACGCAGTGGATCTGGCTCCAGCTCTTCCGCCGAGGACTCGCCTACGTGGAGGACAAGCCCGTCTGGTGGTGCCCCGCGCTCGGCACCGTGCTCGCTAATGAGGAAGTCATCGACGGCAAGTCCGAAGTCGGCAGCCACCCCGTCGAGCGCCGGCCGTTGCGTCAGTGGGTGCTGCGCATCACCGCCTACGCAGATCGCTTGCTCGCCGATCTCGACGGCCTCGAATGGCCCGATTCGACCAAGCGCATGCAGGCGGCGTGGATCGGCCGCAGTGAAGGCAGCGAAGTGGACTTCGACATCGACGGGCTGCCCGGCGAATCCCTTCGCATCTTCACCACGCGGGTCGACACCATCCACGGCGCGACCTACATGGTCATTGCGCCGGAACACCCGCTGGCCGCCAAGCTCACGCAACCCGACCAGCAGGCCGCGGTCGACGCCTATGCGCGCGCCGCCGCCGCCAAGAGCGACCTCGAACGCACGGAATTGGCCAAGGACAAGACCGGCGTGTTCACCGGTTCGCATGCGCTCAATCCCGCCAACGGCCAGCGCATCCCAATCTGGATCGCCGACTACGTCCTCGCGAGCTACGGCACCGGCGCGATCATGGCCGTGCCCGCCCATGATGAGCGCGATTTCGAGTTCGCGCAGAAGTTCGGGCTGCCGATTCCGCAAGTCATTGCGCCCGCAGACGGCGCCGCCGTGGAGCTGCCGTTCTGCGACAAAACCGGCGAGGTTCGCCTCATCAATTCCGGCGATTGCAACGGCCTGACGCCCGCTGAGGCCAAGGCGCGTCTCGATGATCAATTTTCCAAGAACAAGCGCGGCCGCAGCACGGTCCAGTTCAAGCTCCGCGACTGGCTCTTCTCGCGCCAGCGTTATTGGGGCGAACCCTTCCCGATTGTTTGGGTGAGCGAGGCGGATTACCGCGCCGCCATCTCCTCCAACCACCTGCCGATCCCGGCCGAGCCCGTTACGGCCGCGATCGGCGGTGAAACCAAATACGCCCTCCCCCTCCCGGAGTCGGCCCTGCCTTTGCAGTTGCCCGAAGTGAAGAGCTACGAGCCGACCGGCACCGGTGAGAGCCCCCTCGCCGCCATCACCGAGTGGCTGGAGATTTGGCACGAACCCGCGACCGGCGCTGCGGTTCCCGCCACGGAACCTCAGCCCGCCGCGCACTGGATCCGGGCCCGCCGCGAGACCAACACCATGCCGCAGTGGGCCGGATCCTGCTGGTATTACCTGCGCTACGTCGACCCACGCAACGCCACGGCTGTTGCCTCGCCGGGGGCCCTCGCGTATTGGGGCACGCCGGACATCTACGTGGGCGGCGCCGAGCATGCCGTGCTGCATCTGCTCTACGCGCGCTTTTGGCATAAGGTGCTGTTTGACCTCGGCGTAGTGCCCACCAATGAACCGTTCACCAAGCTCTTTCACCAAGGCATCATTCTAGGCGAGGACGGCGAAAAGATGTCCAAGAGTCGCGGCAATGTCGCCAATCCCGACGATGTCATTCAAAGCTACGGGGCCGACGCGCTGCGCCTCTACCTGATGTTTCTCGGCCCGTTGGAGGCGATGAAACCGTGGAACCCCCGCGGCATCGAAGGCGTTTTCCGATTCCTCCAAAAGGTCTGGCGCGAATGTGTGGACAGCGAAGGCCGGCCCAACCCCAAACTCCGCACCGATTCCGTGGAGAGCGACGAACTGCTCCGCACGTTGCATGAAACCATTCGGAAAGTCGGCGACGACATTTCGGCGCTGCGATACAACACGGCGGTTTCGCAAATGATGATCTGCGCCAATGCGCTGCAAAAGGCCG
>JAPOIC010000243.1 GCA_029979145.1 Opitutaceae bacterium | reverse complement strand
ACCTTACCGTCCCCGGCCCGAAGTAACGTATTACGTTACAAACTGACATCCCCCGGCAGGCCTCGCCCTCTCGCTCGCAATACCGAAGGTGGGGGAGCCGTTTGTAACGTAATACGTTACTAATGGCTCAATGCCAAGACTGCGCGGCCTTGGCGAGCTTCGCGGTAAAACTTACTTCTGCGGCGCGTAGGTTTTTTGCTGGAGGTCGGCGCTCAGGAGGCGGCGGAAGGTCTTGAGGTCCTTCACGGCTTTCAGGGTGATGAGCTGGCGGGCGATGTTGCCGACGGCGGTGCCCTCGAGGCTGAAGGAGGTGACGGGGACGCCGGCGGCGTCGGCCGTGGCTTGGCAGAGCAGGCGGTTCTTCGAGCCGCCGCCGACCATGAGGATGCGTTTGAAGGTCTTGCCCGTCATGCGCTCGAAGGCGTGCATCACGTTGGCGTGGCCTTGGCCGATGGAGGCGCAAATGAGGCGGGTGTAACCGGCGAGGTCCTTCGGGGCCTTGAGCTTGCGGCGCTTCAACTGCGCGTCGATCGCGGTCTTCATCGAGTCCGGGTTGGTGAAGGCACCGTCGGTCAGGTCGAGCAGGTCCTTCGGCGCGGGGAGCTTTTCCGCGCCGGTGATCAGGCCGGCCCAGTCGCGATCGGACTGGGGGCGCTGCTTGAAGTCCTGCATGATCTGTTCGAGCAGAAAGAGGCCGACGACATTGGTGAGCGGACGGAAACCGCCGTCGCCCGTGCGCTCGTTGGCCACCTTGGCCTTCTCGGCCTCGGGACCGAGGACGGGGGTGGCGCTTTCGAAGCCGACCAAGGACCACGTGCCGGAGCTGAGGAAGAGGTCGTTGCCGTCCTCCGCGGCGGGCATGGCGTCGTAAGCGGCGGCGGTGTCGTGGCCGGGCACGGCGATGACCTTCGCGCCCTTGAGCTCGGGGATGTCGCGCACGGCGCCGAGTTTCTTGCCGGCGCGCACCGGCGGGTTGAACCACGACGGCGGGATGCGGAAGTGCTCCAGCGCGGTGTGCGACCAGTCGCACTTGGCATGCACGTCGATCAGCTGCGAGGTGCTGGCGACGGTGAACTCGTTCTCCATTTTCCCGCTGAGCAGATAATTGAAATAGTCGGAGAGGAAGAGGCAGCGCGTGGCGAGGTCAGTGACCGCCGGGCAGCTGGCGACCGTCTCGGCAAGCTGGAGGCTGGTGTTGTAAAATACATTGGGGATGCCCGTGGCGGCGTAGATGCGATCGGCACCGTGCTTCGCGAGGGACTTCAGGCCGGCCTGCGTGCGGTCGTCGCGGTAGGCGTGCGGCGGGAAGACGAGGCGGCCGGCGTCGTTGAGCAGCACGTGGTCGCAGCCCCAGGTGTCGACGCCGACGGACGCGAGCTTCGCGCCCTTGGGCAGGAGCGCGGCGGCCTTGACCAAACCGGTGCGCACCTCGTGCCAGAACGTGCCGAGCTCCCAGTAGGCGTTGGCGCCGAGTTCACGGTAGGCGTTGGGGAAGCGGTGCGCCTCGGTGAGCGTGAGCTTGTTCTTCGACCAAGCGCCAAGAATGACGCGGCCACTGGTGGCGCCGAGATCGACGGCGGCGGTGTAGAGGGTTTTGGGCATGGGGAAAGGTCAGTCCAGCTGCAGGTGCTTGCGGGCGGTGGCATGCACGGTGTGGAAGAAATCGGCCTGGGCGGGGTCCTTGAGGTCGATGTCGTAGGTCGGGATCATCGCCTTCATGCGGGCGCGACCGTCGGCGGTGTCGAGCAGGTGGCTGAAGCAGTTGCGGATGACCTCGAGGACAATGTTGACCGAGGTCGACGCGCCGGGAGAGGCGCCGAGCAAAGCCGAGATGGTCTTCTGCGGATTGGTGATGACCTCCGTGCCGTAGTGCACGATGCCGGCCTCACCGTCGGTCTTCTTGATCGCCTGCACGCGGATGCCGCCGTCGATGAGTTTCCAATCCTCTACCTTGGCGCCGGGGTAGAACACGTGGAGCACGTCCATGCGGTCCTTCATGCTCTGCGTGCCCTGTTGCACGAGGTAGCGGATCAGCGGGACGTTGGTCAGGCCGATCTTGATCAAAGTGGCAAGGTTGTGCGGGCGGATGGAGCCGGGGAGGTCGGTCCAGCTGCCTTTCTTGTGGAGGAACTTTGTCGTCCACGACGCGAACGGCCCGAAGAGCAGGGTGCGCTTGCCGTCGAGCACGCGCGTGTCGAGGTGAGGCACCGCCATCGTCGGCGCGGCGTCGAGGGCCTGGCCGTAGACCTTCGCGCGATGCTGGGCCACGATCGCTGGGTTCTGGCACACGAGCCAGTTACCGCCGATGGGGAAGCCGCCGAGGCCGCGCTGTTCAGCGATGCCGGACTTCTGCAGGAGTTGGATGCTGCCGCCACCGCCGCCGACGAAGACGAACTTCGCGCGGTTGAAACGGATCTGGCCGTTGGCGAGGTTGCGCACGGTGACCTCCCAGCCCTCGGCGGTCTGGTCGAGGTCAATGACGCGGTGGCCGTTGGCAATGCCGCAGCCGTCCTGCGCCGCGAGCCAGGTGAGAAGCTTTCGGGCGATGGCGCCGAAGTTCACGTCCGTGCCGCCGTCCATCTTGGTCGCGGCGATCGGCACGTTGGGATCGCGGCCGTCGAGGAGGAGCGGGGCCCAGCCGGCGATGGTCGACCGGTCGGTCGTGTAAGCCATCTCGCGAAAGAAGTGATGCGCGCTCATGCCGCGGTGGCGCGACTTGAGGAAGTCGACCTGCGCCTGGCCGTGGACGAAGCTCAGGTGCGGCACCGGGTTGATGTAGTCCCGCGGCTCGGGCAGCATGCCGTGGGCGGCGGCGTAGCCCCAAAACTGCAGCGACTGTTCGAACTGTTCGAAGATCGTGATGGCCTTGGTGACGTCCACCTCGCCATCGGGTCCGCGGTTCGGGGTGTAGCTGAGCTCGCAGATTCCGGCGTGACCCGTGCCGGCGTTGTTCCAGCCGTTGGAGGCTTCCTGCGCGAGTTCGTCCGTAACCTCGTAAACTTGGATCCTCAGCTTGGGATCGAGCTGTTTGAGGAGCGCGCCGAGGTTGGCCGACATGATGCCGCTGCCGATGAGAATGACATCGGGGTGCTCGACGTGCGTGGAGTGCTTCATGAGGGGTCAATTGGTAGGATGGGCCCCGGTGGCGTCAAGCAAGGGGCGACCCGCCCGGACTGGCCGGCATTCGCGCATTGAGTCATAAGCCCGCGGGCGCCACGCTCGCGGCCATCCCCATGGCTT
>JAPOIC010000185.1 GCA_029979145.1 Opitutaceae bacterium | reverse complement strand
CGATCACGTTGTGCCAGTTCCAGTCGCGGGCCTGGCTGCTGTCGCTCTTGGTGAACCAAAGCGAGCGGCGCAGGCCTTTGCTGCGCCAATTGCGCGGCCACCAAATGTAGAGGCCGGTGACGGCGAGCACGAAGAAGGCGACATTGCACGCGCCGTTGATCGCCTTGCCGATCGCACGTTGGTCACCGCCGAGCGCAAGGACACGATGCCAGTCTTCAATCAGGTGCAGGAAGTCATTCATGCGGGTCGACGCTGGCGTGCGGATTTCACCGGTGTAGGGATTGGCGTAGAGCGCGCCGTCACGGCCGAGCGAAAAGGTCACTGCGGCCGACGGATCGGCGGACACGCTGATGGCGGTCGGCTTGGCGTCTGGGTGCGCCGCCTTCACGGCGCGTTGGAGTGCGGCGATGGATTGACGGCTCGCCGGGTCGCCCACGGCCACGCGGCGCGCGTCGCGTTGCGACCACGCCACGAGATACTTTTCGAAGGCAAGGGCAGTGCCGGTGAAGCACATGATGAATATGGAAAGGCCGGCGATGACGCCGGCAACTAGATGAATCCAGAAAAGGACTTGGCGAAAACGCATGAAAAAGAGTCAGGATAGAGTGATGGGCGCGGCAAGCTCGTCGAGCCGCTGCAAGGCCTTGCCGATGTGGTGCAGCGCTTGGAGCCGGCGTTCGGAGGCCTCGTCGCCGCCGATCACGGGGAAGCGCGTGCGCAATTCCTCGCGGGCCTCGGTCAGTCCGGTGCGCGCGAGCGCCGTCAGCCCGGGTTGATCGGTAAACGCGTCGTCCGAGGCGTTCGGGTCGAGGTTTTCGAGGACGAAGTCGGCGAGAAAGTGAACTCGGTGACGGCGGTAGAAAGCGATGCCGAAGCGAAACAGTCGCTCGGCCAACGGACGAAAATGCGTGACGCCGAGCCGCTCCCACTGGCGCGCCAAGGTCATGCCGGTGTCGACCGCGTCACTGGCGCTGGCGATGAGTTGCGCGCGGCGTTCGGCGGAGTCCGTCTCGACCAACCATTGGCCAATGACCTGGCACAAGGTGCGGCGGGCCTTCAGGCCGAGATCAGCGAAAGCCGTGCGCTGTTGCTCGTGACGTGAAGTGAGCGTGAGCGCAGCGGCCAGCGCGGCGCTGGCGCGGAGGCAACGATCCGTGAGGGAGCTCTCGACCAACAGTTGGGCGAGGTTGACCTGGGCGCCGGCGAGATTGAGCCGGTAGTCGAGCTGCGTGGCCACGGGCAGGCCGGACAGCAGACCGATGGCCTGTTCGGTGGAACTGATGGCCTCGAGGCGATGATTCTCGTCGGTCGAATGCTGCAGGGCTTGGCCACGGTTGAGCCAAGCGGCGCCCATGGTGTTGGTGAGCGCGTCATCGGGCGTCACCAAGGCCAGCAGCGAGAGGGTGCGATCGTAACTGCGCACAGCGTCGTCCGCGCCGTCGGCCTGACGTTGGCGGGCATTGCCGTGATTCATCCACACGACGGCCAGTTGCCGCGTCGTGGGGTCGTCCGGCGACGGCACGGCCTCCAACTGCTCGATCGCGTGGTCATAGCACGCCACCGCCGCGGCGAGCGCGTCGGCGTGGCCGGCGGCTTCAAGCGACTGGCCGCGCGCCAACAGGCGGGCGGCCTCGTCGTGGCGGGTGGAGGTGGCGTTCATCGGAGCGAAAAGGGAATCATCCGCGGCCCGGCCGAAACCGGCCGGTGATTTTGTTTGAGTGACCAGTGGCTCCAAGGGAAACCATGGTGTGGTCGGCTCGCGGCACGGGCGGCGGATGAAAAAGGAATCAGGTCTCCGCCCATTGGCGGAGGAGGTTGTGGTATACCCCGGTGAGCTGCACCACGCCGGCGTGGCCGGGGGCGTCGGCGGCGACGCGCTGGATGCCGACATCCATGTCGAACAGGAGCGCGCGCTTGGCGTCGTCGCGGATCATGCTCTGCAGCCAGAAGAACGAGCAGAGCCGCGCGCCGCGGGTGACGGGCGTGACGCGATGCAAGCTGGTGGACGGGTAGAGGATGAGGTGGCCGGCGGGGAGCTTCACGGTCTTTTCCCCGTGGGTGTCCTCGACGATGAGCTCGCCGCCGTCGTATTCCTCCGGGCCGGCGAAGAAAAACGTGCACGACAAGTCCGTGCGAATGCGCCGGCCGTCGGGCAGCGTGCGAATGGAGCCGTCGACATGCGTGCCGAAGGCCTGGCCGCCGGAGTAGCGGTTGAAGAGCGGCGGCAGGATGTGCAGCGGCAGCGCGGCCGAGACAAACAGCGGGTGTTTTTGCAGCGCCGCGAGGAGCTGGGCGCCGATTTCGCGACCGACGGGATCGTCGATCGCGAGCTGCTGGTTGTCTTTCACCCGCGCGCCCTGGTGGCCGGCCGTGGCGCGACCGTCGATCCAGGCGGCGGCTTCAAGCTTGGCGCGGGCGGCAGCGAGGGCGTCGCCGGTGAGGACATCGGGAATGGCGAGGATCATGACGGGATCAGAAGCTGAACCGGGCGGACAGAATGACCTGGCGGGACTGCCCGGGGATATGGTGGCCGCCGCCGACGCGATCGATGTATTCCTCGTCGAAGAGGTTGGTCGCGTTGAGCTGGAGGCTGACGCGGTCGTTGACGGGATACGCCAGCATGGCGTTGAAGAGCCAATAGGACGGGATGGTCTCGGCGTTGACCGACGTGTTACGGAAAACGCTGTCCATGTATTGGGCACCGCCGCCGACGGTGAGGCCGAAGGGCAGGGCGTAGGTGGTCCAGAGGTTGAAGGTGGTCTTGGGCGTGAGGCCGAATTCCTGGCCAGCGAGCCCGGCGGTGTTGGAGGAGACGATCTGGCTGTCCATCAGCGCGAGGCCGGCAAAGACGGACCACTCGCGGGTGAGGTTGCCGGCGGCAGTGAACTCCACGCCGTCGACGCGCTCCTTGCCCTGCAGGACGGTCGGCGGATCGTTCGGATTCACGCCGGGCGTGCGGGCATTGGTCTTCTCGGTGCGGAAGAGCGCAAACGTGAGGGCGAGGCGGTCGTTCAGCGCGTTCCACTTTGCGCCGACCTCGTAGCTGTCGGTTTCTTCCGGGGCGATTTGCGACAGGTCCGTGCCGCGGGACACGAGGATGAGGTCCTCGCTGGAAGGATTGAAGGAGTTGGCGTAGCCGGCGTAGACGCTCGACTTCTCGGTGGGCTTGTAGGTGACGCCGACGCGGGTGCTGAGGGCGTCGTCCTTGCGGTGGTAGGGCGTGGCGACACCGGTGCTGGCGACGGAGCGGTAGTCGGCGTCGATGACGTCGTAACGAAGGCCGACGTTGAGCTGCCAGCGCTGACCCGCGAAGATGTTGTCGAAGAGGTAGAGCGCGACGCTGTCGGCTTCGCCTTGGTTGTAGGCGCCGTCGCGGTTGACGCGGCCGGTGTAAGCGTCGTTGGGATCCGGCGTGTAGACGTCGGTGGTCGGCAGAACCGTGGCCGGGTCCTCCACGCGATGGTAATTGGTCTGTTCCTCGCGGCTGAACTCGACCCCTGCGGCAATGGCGTGATTGATGCGGCCGACCATGACGTCGAGGTCGATGTGGGTCTGGTTGGCGAGGATCTCGTCTTCCTGGTCGCGGGACTTCCAGTCGGTGCGGCGAATGACGGTGGTGCTGCCGGACTCGAAGCGCGGCGCCGTGATAAGGGAGTCGCGGTAGGTCTTGCCGAGGCGGGTGAGGTTGCGGATGGCAAAGCCCTTGCCGTTGTCGTGGTCGATGATGGCGGTGAGCAAGTCCTGTTCGATCTTCTCGTAGTCGCGCGCCTTCAGGCCATACCAGTTGGTGGACGGCACCGGTGGGTTGTAGGTGTAAACTTGGCGCGGCATGCCGTAGTCGGGGACGTTGTCCTGTTCGAGGCGCTGCCAAGAGAAGATAACCTTCGTCGGCTGGCCGAGGCCGACGGCAAACGATGGGGCGATGCCCCAACTGGTGTTTTCCACCCTGTCGCGGCCCGGGACGCCCGCGTCGGTGACCATGAGGTTGACGCGGATGGCCTTGTCGTCGTCGAGCGGTTGGTTCACGTCGGCGGTGGCGCGGCGGTAGTCGTCGGTGCCGATCGCGGCGGAGGCGGAGCGACTGGCGACGGACTGCGGAGTCTTGGTGACGAGGTTGACCGAGCCGCCGGTGCAACCGCGGCCTGCGGTGGAGGAGGAGGGACCCTTGGAGACCTCGACTTGCTCCAGGTTGAACGAGTCGCGGGCATAACCGCCGAGGTCGCGCACGCCGTCGACAAACATGTCGGTGCGGGCGCTGAAGCCGCGGATGGTCATCTGGTCACCGGCGGGCGTGCCGCCCTCGCCCGCTTGAAAAGTGATGCCCGGCGAATTGCGCAGAATGTCGCGGAGGCTGGTGACGGCCTGTTGGTCGAAGACCTCCTTGGGGATCACCGTGATCGTCTGCGGGGTGTCCACCAAAGGCGTGCTGAACTTGGGGGAGGCGAGGCCGCGCTCCTGGGTTTCGTTGACCTCGAGGTCAGGCAGCACGGTCGGCTCTGTGTTCGCATCGACGTAATCCTCGGCGTAGAGCGAGGCGGCACTGCCAGAAAGCAGAAGCGCGGTCAGGGCGGCGGCGCGAGGCGCGACGCGGCCGTTGAGGTCGGCGAGAGTGGCTGGGTTGGGTTGAGCTTGGCCCAT
>JAPOIC010000286.1 GCA_029979145.1 Opitutaceae bacterium | reverse complement strand
CGCCGCTCCGGCTGCCGCCCCCGCCAATAAATAATCACACCCCGGCATCGCGCCCTCATCGGCGCGGTGCCGGACCGTTCTTTGAGACATGTCCCTCTCGCTCGTTGCCGGACTCGGCAATCCGGGCCGTGATTATCAGGAGACCCGCCACAATCTGGGGTGGATTCTGCTGGATGCCTTTGCCCGTGAAAAGGGCTTGGTCTGGCAGGTGCAGTCCCAGCTCGAGGCGGAGATCGCCAAGTGGAGCCGCCCGGGACAACCCGCGTGCATCTTGCTCAAACCCTTGACCTACATGAACGACAGTGGCCGCGCCCTCGCGGCCGCCGCCCGGTATTTCAAGGTGGCCCCGACCGACATCGCGGTGGTGTATGACGAATATACGATCGAACTCGGCCGGCTGAAGGTGAGCATCGGTGGCAGCGCCGGTGGTCACAACGGCGTGGCGAGCGTCCTGCAGCACTTGGGCGACGGCTTTGTCCGCTATCGCCTGGGCATCGGCCCCAAACAACCGGCGCAGATTGACCTCAAGGACTTCGTTCTCGGAAAATTCACTCCCTCCCAGCAGTCTCTCGTGACCCAATCCCTGCCTCATTTTCTCCAAGGCCTCGACCTCCTCGTCACGCACGGCGCGGAAAAGGCCATGAACACACTCAACCGCAAAGATCCCAATGAAACAGACCAACCGTAACTATCGCGCGACCTTCATCATCGATAATCGCGGCAAGGAAGACTCCCTCGCCCAGATCATCGAAGAAATCAAGGCCGAGATCGTCGCCGTCAACGGCGAGGTTTCCGCCGTCGAAGAGCTCGGCAAGCGCGACTTCGCCCGCGTGACCGACAAGAAGCTCACCGGCGCTCCCTACGTCCAAATCACCCTCAGCGCCGCCGGCGACGCTCCCGCGCAGCTCGTCGAACGCCTCCGTCTCAACAACAACGTTTACCGCACCTTTATCCAGACCGTCTGACGGCGGCGGATTCCGGGTGCCATCTCCCCATGGCCAATTTCAATAAAGTCTACCTGATCGGCAACCTCACCCGCGACCCCGAGCTGCGCGTCACTCCCAAGGGCACGGCGATCTGCCAGTTCGGACTCGCGGTCAACCGCCAGTTCAAGGACGAGTCCGGCGCGGTCCGCGACGAGACCACCTTTGTTGATATCGAAGCCTGGGGCCGCCAAGGCGAGACCATCTCGAAGTATTGCACCAAGGGCCGCCCCCTTTTCGTCGAGGGCCGCCTCAAGTTTGACCAGTGGGAAGACAAGACCTCCGGTCAAAAGCGCAGCCGCCTCAAAGTCGTGCTCGAGGGCTTTCAGTTCCTCGGCGGCCGGGGTGAAGGCGGCGCGGGTGGGGGAGACAGCTCCTCCGACCAGTCCTACGAGCGCAACTCCCCGCCGGCCCGCGGCAACTCGCGCCCGGCCTCGAATGAACCCGAGGGCGTGGATGAAGACGTCCCGTTTTGATCGAACCAGTCCCAACCTTTCCAAAAACCTAAACCATCCCATACCATGGCATACAGTGAAGTGCTCCTAGTTAAGCCCGTCGACGGCCTCGGCGGCGAGGGTGACCAAGTCAAAGTCCGCGCCGGCTACGCCCGCAATTTCCTCCTCCCGCGCAGCATCGCAGTGCCGGTGACCAAGGCCAACCGCAAGCAGGTAGAGGCGCTCAAAAAGCGTCGCGCCGAGCGCGAAGCGCAGGAACTCTCCGGCGCCCAGGAGCTCGCGAAGAAGCTCAGCGCCACCTCGCTGGCGTTCGCCGTCAAGACGGGCGAGGGCGGCAAGATGTTCGGCGCGATCACCGCGACCGACCTCCACGCCAAGCTCGTCGAGTCCGGCATCGAGCTCGACAAGAAGCGCATCCACCTGCACACGCCGGTGAAGACCCTCGGCAAGCACACCGTGAAGGTGAAGCTGCACGCCGAGGTCGCGGTCGAGGTCGCCTTCGACATCGTGTCGGAGAACCCGATCGTCGAGGCCACGGAGACCGAATAACCCGGGCTTTTCGTCCACCAAGGCCGCGTCACCCGACGCGGCCTTTGTTTTTGTGAATCGAATGTTCACAAGCGGAGGTTGCCGCCCCGGGCCGCGCCACTTTTCTAAACTGACTTCTGATGGCTGACACCAACCGTCCCTCCTCCCGCCCTGGCGCGCGTCGCACTGAGGCCGATGCCGCGCAGGTGTTGGGGCGCACGCTGCCCCACAGCCTGGAGGCGGAGGAATACCTGCTCTCGTGCTGTTTGCTTGATGGTTCGGACACGATCGCGCGCTGCCTCGAGGCCAAGCTCCCCGGCGGTGCATT
>JAPOIC010000120.1 GCA_029979145.1 Opitutaceae bacterium | reverse complement strand
GTTGAGGCTGGCGGCCACGGTGCGGCCGACATCGACTTTGCGATCGAGCACGATGCCGTCGACGGGCGCGTAGATGGAGCAGCGCGAGAGGTCGACCCGGGCGTTCTCCACCACGGCCTCGCGGGTGAGGAGAGCGGCGTCAGCCTGCGCGAGGTTGGCCTCGGCCTGGTCGAGTTCCTGCTGCGAAACCAAATTCTTGGCGCGGAGGTCGCGCACGCGCTCGGTGTTGAGCCGGACGAGGGTGTGATTGGCCTTGGACGAGGCGAGGTCGGCCTCGGCCTGGCGGAGCTTTTGCTCGTAGGTGGCGGGGTCGATCTTGGCGATGAGCTGGCCGGCTTTGACCGGGGAGTTGAAATCGACGAGCACTTCCGTGATCAGGCCGGAAACCTGGCTGCCGACCTCAATCGAGGTGACCGGCTCCAGCGAACCCGTGGCGGTCACGACCTGGCTGACTTCGCCGCGACTCGCGGTGGTCGTGGTGAAGGCCGGCTTGGCGTCGGCGGTGGCCCGGTAGTGATACCACGCGGCGAGCGCGGCGAGGACGATCAAGAGCAGGATGACGTAGCGGGTGACGGAGCGTTTGCGGGCCATGAGAAAAAATCGGGGAGGAGGAGGGCGCCCGGTCAGCGGGCACGGCAGGTATGACGGTGACGCCGGAGTTCGGTGACAGCAATTTTGTCCCGCACTGGAAATGGCTTGGACAGTCAGCGGGCGTTGGCCTGTTTGAGCGCTTCCGCGACGATCGGCGGCACGAAATGCGTGATGTCCCCGCCGTAGCGGGCGACCTGCTTGACGAGGGTCGAGCTGGTGTAGCTGAACTGTTCGTTGGGCATCACGAAAAGCGTCTCCAGCTGCGGCTCGAGGTGCCGGTTCATCAACGCCATGTTGAACTCGAACTCGAAGTCCGACAGCGCCCGCAGCCCGCGGATGATCGCCTGGGCCCCTTGGGCCATGGCAAACTCGACCAAGAGGCCGTCGAACACCGTCACGGTGATATTGGGGAATTCCGTGGTCGTGGCCTCCACCATGGCGCGCCGCTCGTCAGGGGAGAAAAGGGGGCCTTTGCCGGCGTTGGACGCGATGGCGACCGTGACCTTGTCGAACAGCTTGGTCGCGCGGCCGAGCACGTCAAGGTGACCGTAGGTAATGGGGTCAAAGGTGCCGGGATAAATGCAGTGGCGCATGGGATTGCTCTGAAACTATGCGGATTGGCGCCCGGCAGGCGATTTCCTTTTTTGAAGTTTCACCCAACTATCACGTTACGGTGTTGCCAACACCCCTGCGCCGTGTGTCCATCACAGTCCTCTTGCGCCTGACTCTCCCCAATCTCCTGACCGTGTCCCGCGTGCCGGCGATGTTTGCCATCGTGGCCCTGATGTATGCCGAGTTCAAGTGGGCGGCGACGCTGGCGTTCTGGCTTTTCATTGCCGCGGCGCTGTCGGACTGGCTCGATGGCAAATTGGCGCGCCAAAGCGGCCAGGTGTCCAACTTCGGTCGGTTCATGGACGCCGTGATCGACAAGGTCATGATCGTGGGCCTGATGGTCGCGCTGGTGAACGGCGGCTACTTCCTCGGCTGGCGCACGACCGCCATGCTCCTCGTGCTCTGCATCATCGGCCGCGAGTTCCTGATTTCCGGCCTGCGCATGGTCGCCGCCAGCAAAGGCGTGGTGGTCGAGGCGGATGCGGGCGGCAAGTTGAAGACCTTTTTGCAGCTCAACGCGATCGGCTGGCTCCTCGGCTGGCGGATGTTTGCGCTGGATTTCAGCGACGTCGGCGAGGCCTCGCTCAACCGTTTCGTGCATGGCGTCGGCCTGGCGTTCTTCGTCTCGTCGGTGGTGCTGACCGTGACCTCAGGCTGGACCTATTTCCGCAAGCACGGCCACGTGGTGCGGGATTGACGCGATGCCGCTGAAGCAACCCCTCTGGCCGCGCTTTCTGCCCACGGCGACCGTGGTGAATTGCGCGACGCTGGGGCCGATCGGCACCCGGCTGCCGGCGCCCGGCACCTGGGGCTCGGTGGCGGGCCTGATGTATTTCACGGTGTTTTTTGCCGGGCGCTACGGCGTGGTCGGCACGCTGCTGCTGAGCGCGATCGGCGCGTATGTCGCCGTGGCGATCTGCGGCGAGGCGGAGTTTCGCATGGGGCGTCGCGACCCCGGTGCGGTGATCCTCGACGAATTTGTCGCCGTGCCGCTGTGTTTTCTCGGCTGGCCGGCGCTGACGGGCACTTTGCCGAACTGGGCGATCTTTATCGCCGGCTTCGCACTCTTCCGACTCTTCGACATCACCAAGCCGCTGGGCATCAAAAAACTCCAGGACCTGCCCGCGGGCTGGGGGGTGGTGGCGGACGACTTGGCGGCGGCGCTGGCGAGTTGCGCCGTGCTGCACGGCGGCGTGGCCGCGTGGCGGGCGTTGATGGCGGGCTGAGCTGCCTTGCTGTCAGGGCAGGACGGTCAGGTCGGACAACGGCACAGGCACGAGCAGGCCCTGTTGCAGGACGTCGACGGAAATGATCACGCCGCGCGGGTCGCGGGGATTGTCGACGTAGCCCTCGAGACCGCGGAGCGGACCGCTGGTGATTTTCACCGCACGACCCTTGGCGAGCAGCGGCATGACCGTGAGCTCCAGGCCGGACGCAACCAGGCGACGCACGTCCTCCATCTGCGCAAGGAAGCGGCCGATATCGGTGACGGGAATCGCGCGGGCCAGCAGGTCCTGCTGGTAGATGCGCGCCTTCTTTTCGTTGGGCACGCAGGCGAACACGTAACCGGGAAACAGGGGTTTGCTGAAGCGCTTGATCCGGCCGTCGTAGCGTTTGGCCATTTCGAGGAGCGGGAGGTAGTGCTCCAGGTTTTCGGCCGTCATGATGGCGGCGAATTTTTTCTCACACCGCGGCTTGGTGTGACAGACGAGCCACTGGGCTTCGCCCGGGAGTGGGTCCGTGCCGGTCACAGGTATTTTCCGATGATCCCGAGCGCCTCGATGTAACCGGGGAAGCCCTTGCCGCAAACCATGGCGCGGCAGGCGCCGGCGGTCATGGACACGTGGCGGAATTTCTCGCGCTTCTTGATGTCGGAAATGTGCACCTCGATCGCGGGCTTGGCGGACGCGGAAAGGGCGTCGCGCAGGGCGATGCTGGTGTGCGAGTAGGCGCCGAAGTTCACGATGAAGCCGGCGATGCCGGTGTCGGTCAGTGCGTGGATCTTGTCGATGAGCGCGCCTTCGTGGGCGGACTGGAAGAAGACCGTGGTGTAGCCGAGCCTCTTCGCCTCCGCGCGGATCAACTTTTCCAAGTCTTTCAGTGTGGCGTGGCCGTAGACGTCGGGCTCGCGCTTGCCGAGGCGGTCAAGGTTGGGGCCGTGCAGGATGGCGAGCTTTTTCATGGTCGGGGAGGGTGCGGGGGCGGCGCGGTGAAATCAAAGCGGATTTTCCGTGGCGATGAATTCCCACGGCAGGTCGAACTGAGCCGAAAGTTCCGCGGCGAGGGCGCGCACGCCGTGGACCTCGGTGGCGTAATGGCCGCAGAGGAAGAGGTTGAGCTTTTCCTCCTGGGCGAGGTTGAAGTGCTCCTCGCGCAGTTCGCCGGTGATCAAAGTGTCGACGCCCGTGCCGGCGAGTTCGCGCAGGGCGCTGCTTCCGCTGCCGGTGCAGAGGGCAACCTCGGCGGGGCGGTCGGAGCCGCAGCAGATCGCGATGACGCGCTCGTAGTGCTTCCGCAGAATCGCCTCGAGTTCGTCGCGAGTGTGCGGGTTGCGACAGATTGAGCTCAGGTCGCCGCCGGGGTTGGGGAAGAAGCCGCGGACGGGCTCCAAGCCGAGCTGTTTCGCGAAAAGGGCGTTGTTGCCGATCTCGGGGTGCGAATCGAGCGGCAGGTGGTTGGAGTAGAGGGCGCAGTCGGCGTGGACCAGCGTGGCGACGCGCTCGTAGGCCGCGCCGGTGAGCGGGCGGGGCATGTCCCAAAACATCCCGTGGTGCACGATGAGGAAATCGACCCCGGCGGCCGCGGCCTTTTGAAAAGGCACGACGCCGGCGTCGACCGCGGCGCCGATCTTGGTGACCTTGCCGGAATTGGCCATCTGCAGACCATTGCAGGCGCCGGGGGCGTCGACGAAGGCGGTGCGGCGCGTGCGTTTATCGCACCAGGCGGCGAGTTCAAACGAAGTGGGCATGGCTCACCGTAAGGGAAGTTTTCCGTGCGATTCGAGGTGGATTTTTTCCACGGGCCGGACCAGCGTCGGGCCATGGGCGAGCCAAATTCACCGGTCGATATCATCGCGGAAGCCGCCGGCAGGTTTACCCGCCGGCCGACGTGGGACGAATATTTCATGGCCACGGCCGTCCTCATCTCGACGCGTTCCAGCTGCGAGCGGCTCAACGTCGGCTGCGTGATCGTGACCGGCGGCGAGCGGAAAAACCGCCTCGTGGCCGCCGGCTACAACGGCTACCTGCCGGGCGCGCCGCACGAGTCGCACGTGCGCGACGGCCACGAACAGGCGACGGTCCACGCCGAGCAAAACGCCGTGGCCGACGCCGCCCGCCGGGGCAGCTCCGTCGAGGGCTGCGTCGCCTATGTGACCCATTACCCCTGCATCAACTGCGCGAAGATCCTCGCCTCGGCCGGCATCGCGGAAGTCCGCTACCGGCTCGACTACAAGAACGACCCGCTCGTGGCCCCACTGCTGGCGGAGTCCGGGGTGAAGGTGCTGCAGCTCTAGGCGTGATGAAGGGACGTCGCTCGCGCTCGAAAAAGACCACCGGCGTCGCCGGCTCGCTGCTGCTGGCGCATCCCGCGCTGAAAGATGCGAATTTTCGCCATGCCGTGATCCTCATGTCGGAACACGACGACGACGGCGCGATGGGCGTGGTCTTGAATCAACCCGACGGCCGCAAGCTCGGCGCGCTGAACGGCGACTTTGCCCTGAGTCCACTGGCCCAAGTGCCGATCTTCCGCGGCGGCCCCGTGCAGGACCGGCAGTTGATCCTTGTGGCGTGGGAGCCCCAGCCCGGTGGCTTTCGGCTGCATTTCGGCATCGAGCCCACCAAGGCCGAGACCTGTCTCGCCGAAGGCATGGAAGTGCGCGCCTTCCTCGGCTACTCCGGCTGGAGTGCCGGCCAGCTGGAGAACGAGTTGAAGCACAACACTTGGGTCGTGGCCGACGTCCCGGAAGACTTGGTGCACCCGCCGCACGACCAAAACCTCTGGCGCCGGATTCTGGGCGCGCAGGGCGATCAGTGGCAGTTGCTTGCCGAGGAGCCGGACGACAACAGCCTGAACTAGCGGTTGCGTGCAGGGTGGGTTTTTTAGCCCCGGGCGCGTTGAGCTGGATCGGACGGAGGAACTGGGTGCTGACGCGATCGCAAACGGCGCAAACCGTAGATGGTCACGACAACTGTAGCCATCACCACGACGATAAAACCGACCGCCAAAATCGAATGGTCTGTGCCGGATTTCCAAATCAGACCTACCCCAATCAAACCGAGCACAACAGCAAGGTAACGCAACGCGCGGAGTCTTTGGAGAAGGTAGCCTTGGGACCCTGGCTCATGGGTTGATGGGGTTGGGTCTAGCCGCGCGGCCCCTGCCGCGTCGCCCGGGGGCCGGGGTTAGCCAAGCAATTGTGGATTGGAGCGCCAGATCGCCCAGGTGAGGGCGGTGGCGAATGCGACCCACGCTAAGTAGGGCACCAGCAGCCAGGCGGCCACGCGGCTGATCCGCCAGAACGCCGCGGCGGTGGCCAGGATGAGCAGCCAAAGGACGAGAATTTCGCCAAATGCGGCCGCGCCCAAGCGCCACGCAAAGAAAAGCCAGCTCCACAGGGCGTTGGCCGCCAATTGCGTGGCGAAGAGACCGACCGCAGCCTTGGCGGCGGGAAAGCCGGCCGAGCGCCAGACCAACCAGACCGCCAGGGCCATCATCATGTAGAGCGCCGACCAGACCGGTCCGAACAGCCACCCGGGCGGCGCCCATTCCGGCCGGACCAGCTCGGCATAGAACGCGCGGGCCTGCACGGAGGCCAGCGCCCCCGCGGCCGCCGCCGTATAGGTGACCCCGAACGCGACGACGAGCGCAATGCCTTGGGCAGGGAGGGAAGGGCGGTGGGAGGACATGGAAATGTGCGAGATAGCGATCAAGATGAGTCAGGGGAGTAAGCGGTAGTGGCTACTAGGTATCCTTTTCATCGACGTGCTCGCCGGGAGCGAGGGCTTTTCCAGGCGACTCCATGTTACTGATCTGATCCGCGGGCTGGACGAATACTTCGATGTCTCCGAGTCCACCATTTCCTTTGTAATCGCTGGAGAGGTGAAAATGCTGATCCGGCTCTTCCTTCAGCATCTGGAGCAGCGCGATGACGCGATCAATCTCTTCTCTCTT
>JAPOIC010000028.1 GCA_029979145.1 Opitutaceae bacterium | reverse complement strand
GGCGGGTGATCGCGACGTTCTGGTCAAAGGGATCGTGCGAGGCGTCGATCATCACCGAGCTGAAGAAGCCCGAGTTGATGCAGTCGTAGCAGGTCTGTTCGTCACCGTGATCAAGGTGGACGGCGAAGATGGCCTCGGAAAAAATCTTGGAGGCGGCGCGGATGATGGCCTCGAGCATGCGCTTGTCGGTGTATTTGCGCGCGCCCTTGGAAATCTGGATGATGAACGGGGCCTTCGAATCGATGCAGCCCTGGAACAGGCCCATGGCCTGCTCGGCGTTGTTGATGTTGTAAGCGCCGACGGCGTATTTCCCGTAGGCGTGCTTGAAGAGCTGGGCGGTCGTGACGATCATGGGAGGAGGTTGATGGTGAAAGTGGGTGGTAAGGGCGACAAGCCTTTAGTCCCAGATGACGGACTTCACTGACGGGCTTGGGCGCGTTGTTCACGCACGAGCCGTGCCAGCTCCTGTCCCGCGGCCAATTCGGCCTGAATTTGTCGCAGAGCGGTCACTTGGTCCGGTGCAAGAAAACCCTGCGCTTGGGTCACAATTGCGTCCGTGATGAGCAATGTGGACGGAATGGCGACTCCTTTGCCCCCGGTCAGCCGGTCAGCCAGTGGCGTCAGGCTGCGGGATTCGGTGTAGCCCAAGTTGCCGTGGGCATCGGTCAGCAAGGAGACCAGCCGCGTCGATTGGCTGTCGGTCAGCGGGGTCGCCGCATAGCCTAGTCGCTGGTCGATGCGACCCACGACCTGACGGTAGGATTCACTCGCGTTGTAGGCTTCGTAAGCGGCGAAGCGCTCGTCGCCGAGGAGGCCGCGAATTTGGGAAGCGACCTCGGCCTCACCGGTCTCGATCAGGTTGCGAATGACGTCCCGATTCTCCCGCAAGCTAAGACCCTCTTGGCGGCTGGCCATGAACACGTCCGCCCGCACGCTGCCCATTTCCAGCAGCAGGTCTTTGAAGGACGCCAATTCCTCCGGGCTCAGGTTGAGCTGGCGAAACAGCTCGGCGTAACGGCCGTCAAGAGTGCCTTGCCGGGCCAACTGTTGGAGCCGTTGAAATTCGGGGTTTTCCCTCAACTCGAACATGGCGGACTCGCGGGCCCGCAGATTCTCGCGGACCGTTGCGGCTACCGAGTCCCCGGCGGTGGGAGGGGCGGTTACAGGCGGAGAAGGCGCCGCAAGGGCACTTGAGGGCAGGACGGACGGTGAAGATGCGCCGACAGGTGAGCTGGTCGCGATCGCCCCAGGCAATTGCACTGCCTTTGGCCGGGTTTCGGCGCGCCACGCCCAAAAGGAGGCTACGCCCGTGGTGCACGCCAACACTCCGATCAGGATATTTTTGCCCTGGCTCATGATCCCGCACGCTGTCCGGCCAAAACCCGACCGGCAAGCCCGGGCGTAGCCCGATCATCGGGGCGGGAGGGTGAGCCGAGCCGCTTTGGGCGTCCCCGGCTGCGCTCATTGCTTTGGGGCGCGCCCAGTATTCACCTCATCGAGGTGGAAACTCGAAGTCGGCCTTGTCCTTCTTCGGACCGAGCACGAGGTAGGCGCTGAAATTCGAGCCGCGTTTCGAGACAAAGCCTTCGATCAGCGAGGTCTTGCCGTCGGTGACGAGCTTGCGGACTTCGTCGACCGGAATCTCCTTCTGGCAGAGCTGGCGGCTGAGCTTGAAGACGATGCGATTGTCCTGCTCCGGCTTGCGCACGTAGTAGGTGTCGTCGGTCTGCACGAGCTCGCCTTGGTGCAGCTTGCTTTCGCCGAGCACCTCGGCCTTGGAGAGATCCGGCGGCGGCTTGGCTTTGCGCTCGATGGGCTTGCCGTCCTTGCCGATGCGCGGTTTGCGCGGCGGGAACTCCCAGGCGATGCGGGCGCCTTCGCGCTTGAGGAACGCATCAAAGGGGCGGCCTTTTTTGGAGGTGAACCCTTGAATCAAGTCGGTCTTGCCGACGCTGACGAGCTGAATGGCGTGCTCCTGCGTGATGGGCTTTTGGCACATCAGCTTGCCGACGCGGAAGGTCTGCTTCCACTCGTCGCCCTCGCGTTCGCGGAGAATGAAATTGGGGCCGGCCTCGCAGAGTTCGGCTCCGGTCTTTTCGTCGGTCCAGATGGGCGAGAGGGTGGCGATGTCGACCTTGTCGCCGAAATCGAGTTCGGTCTTCCATTTGCCGGTCTCGGCGTCCTGCACGAGCTTGAGGGCGGCGGCAAAGCGGGACCGTGTTTTGGCGGAAACGAAGCCGTCGAGCGGGCCGATGGCGCGATCGGCGACGAGGGTCGCGATCTCGGGTTCCTCCATCTTGCGGCCGCCGACGACCTTGTAGATGACGAGCGTGCCGTCCTGGGACTTGAAGGCGCGAAGGGTTTCCAGCAGCGGCTTGCCGTCGGTGGGCGAGACGATCTCGGTGACGCGTGCATTGGACTCGTCCTCTTCGAAAGTCTTCACGTTGTTCACGATCGCCTTCGTCTGCTTGACGATCTCCGCCATGAAGTCGGCGCGGGCCACCTTGCGCTGCTCCATTTGGCGGAGCTTGAATTCCCACTCTCCGGTCATCGCCGGGCTGGTGAGGGCGTCGGCCTTTACAGCCGCGAGAAACTCAAGGAGCTGTTCGGCTTTCGGCGTCGGAACGAGCTCGCGCTGAGCGCGTTCCACATACTTCTGGTTGATCAGGCCATCGATCGTGTCGGCTCGCGTGGCGGGGGTGACGAGGCCGCGTTCCTTCATCGCCTCGGCAAGTTCGTCGGAGTCGACCAGCTTGCCGGCGGTTTCCATGGCCGTGAGGAGCGTGGCTTCCGTGTAGCGCGGCGGCGGTTTCGTGGCCTCTCCGTGGAGTTTGGCTTCGATCGTCTTGGCTTGGGTGGGCGAGCCGTCCGCAGCGGAGAGGGCGGGCAGCGACTTGCCGTCCTTGCCCTCGTCGTCCACGGAGGTGCGGCCATAGACCGCCAGCCAACCGGGAGACGTGAGCACTTTGCCTTCGGTTTTGAAGCGATGCGTGGCCACGCTGCTGATGCGGGTGGTGACATCGAACTCGGCCGCCGGATGAAACACGGCGACGAAGCGGCGGGCGATCATGTCGTAGACTTTCGCCTCCATGTCATCGAGTTTCTTGGCTTCCTGCGCTGTGGGGATGATGGCGAAGTGGTCGGAGATTTGCGAGTTGTTGAAAATGCGTTTGTTCGGCCGGACCCAGTCCGACTTCAACACCTGTGCGGCGTGCGGCCGCAGGTCGTCGCCGAGATTTTGCAAAGCCTCGCGGCAGGTAGGGATGTAGTCTTCCGGCAGCGCCCGCGAGTCGGTGCGGGGGTAGGTGATCATCTTGTGCTTCTCGTAGAGCGCCTGCGCGATCTGCAGGGTGCGCCGGGCGGAGAGGCCGTAGCGGGAGTTGGCCTCGCGTTGCAGCGTGGTCAGGTCGTAAAGCCGCGGAGCGATTTGGGTGCTGGATTTCTTTTCCTCTGTGACCGTGGCGGCGGGCGAGCCGGCGCAAGCGGCGACGATGGCGTCGGCCGCGGCCTTGTCCCAAAGCCGATCGATGCGGTCATGCTCGTCGTCACTCTTCTTGAAGTCCTCGCGCTGATAGAGGCCCTCGTATTCACCGGCGGCCACGCCGAACGTCGCGGTCACGCGCCAGTAGTCGCGAGGCACGAAATTTCGGATTTCCTTCTCGCGCGTCATGAGGAGGGCGAGCGTGGGGGTCTGGACGCGGCCGACGGAGGCGACGTTGCCGGCGCGGGAGCCGAACATGCGCTTGGTGATGGCGCGGGTGCCGTTGATGCCGATGAGCCAGTCGCTTTCGCTGCGGCAGCGGGCGGCGTCACCGAGGCCGGCCATCTCCTCGCCGTCGCGGAGCTGGTCGAAGGCCGTCTTGATGCCTTGCGGCGTCATGGTCTGCATCCAGGCGCGCTTCACGGGCAGTTTGCACTTCGTGAGCTGGTAAAGGTAGTTGAAGATCAGCTCGCCCTCGCGCCCGGCGTCACAGGCGTTAATGACTTGATCGATATCCTTGCGGGCCAACAGCTTCTTGAGCTGATTGTAGCGGTCTTTGCAAGCCTCGATGGGTTTTAGTTCGAACACTTCGGGGATAACCGGAAGGGCATCGAGCCGCCAGAAGCCGTATTTTTTCTTGTCGATGTCCTCGGGCATGCGCAGCTCCACCAAGTGCCCGACGGCCGACGAAATGACGAATTCGTCGTTCTCGTAGTGGTCGGACTGCTTGGGGATTTTGCCGAGGGCGCGGGCCAAATCAGCCGCCACGGACGGCTTTTCGGCGATGACAAGGGACTTCATGGGTCGCGAGCCGTTACGCGGCGGACGCGGCCATGACAAGCACTACTTTTGGAACGAACCGCGGCTGCCGCCCGGATTTGAGGCCGACTCAAGCGCTTAAAACCTGGGTCTCGGCCAAGGCGCTGTCGAGGGCTTTAATGAGGGCCGCGATGGTCTCGTCGGTCTCGTCGCCCATGTTGGAAATGCGGAAAGTCTTGCCCCTCAGTTTGCCGTAGCCGCCGTCGATCACGAGGCCGTGTTTGGCTTTCAGGATCTTGTTCAAAGCGGGCAGATCAATGTTCAAAGTGTTGGCAAAACAGTTGAGCGCGAGCGAACCGTGGGCCTCCGCCGGGAAGAGCTTGAAGCCCTTGGCGAGGCCCCAGTCGCGGACGGTGCGATTGAGCCGGGCGTGGCGGGTGTAGCGCTGCTCGGCGCCCTCGGCGGTGATATCTTCCAGCTTCGACTGCAGGGCGTAGATCAACGGGATGACCGGGGTGCTCGGCGTCATGCCGTTATCGTGGTTCCTCTGAAACTCGAGAAAATCGAAGTAGTAGCCGCGATCCGGCAGGGTGGCGGCGCGGGCGCGGGCGTGGGCAGACACGGAGAACAGCGCGAGGCCGGGGGGCATCGCGAGGGCCTTCTGCGAACCGGTGAGGAGGACATCGATGCCGAGTTCGTCCTTCTCGATCGGCAGCACGCTGAAGGAGCTGACGGTGTCGACGATGGAAATGACGTCCGGGAACTCGCGCACTACGGCCATGATGGCGGGCAGGTCGCTCATCGTGCCGGTGGAAGTCTCATTGTGAATGACGGTAATGGCGTCATAGCCGCCCTTCACGAGCTCAGCGCGCACGGCGGCGGGGTCGACGGGCTGGCCCCAGTCAAATTTCAGGGCGCCAGCTGACTTGCCGAGGCGCTGGGCCACGTCGAGCCACTTGTCGGAAAACGCGCCGTTCATGCAGCAAAGGACCTTTTTCGCGCAGACGTTGCGCAGGGCGCCTTCCATTACACCCCAGGCGCTGCTGGTGGACAGGTAGACGGGATCCTGGGTGTAGAACAGGGCCTGCAGGGCGGGCTGAACGGACTGGTAAAGCGCCACGAAATCCGTGCTGCGGTGGCCGATCATCGGCCGGGTCATGGCCCGCAGGGTCTTTTCCGATACGGCAATAGGGCCGGGGATGAACAGTTTGTAACTCATGGGCGTGGCGAAATTGTTGTGGTTCTTACGAAAGCGGCTTCCCAAAAACGCCGTCAACCTTCATTGCTGTCATTTGTCGCATGTCGTCCTGGCTGAAGAAGAAGTCCAACGCGCTCGAGCTCTATACGATCGATGTGATTCTCGGTCGGCGCGCGGACACGGGGGCCGCGATTTACGGTGCGTTCCTGCAACTGCTTTCGTATCTGTTCAGCGGCATCGCGCAGCTGCGTTTCTGGCTCTACCGGCACCGGATCCTGCACGACCAACCGCTGGGCTGCCTCGTGGTCGTCGTCGGCAACCTGACAGTCGGAGGCACCGGCAAGACGCCGGTCGTGGAAAAATTTGCCCGGGCGCTGCAGGACCGCGGCCGCAGGGTCGCCATCTTGAGCCGCGGCTACAAGAGCAAGGCCCCGCCGGTCTGGAAAAAATGGTGGTGGGCGTTGACCCATGCCGCCGAACCGCCGCCGCGCATTGTCAGCGACGGCAAAAATGTGCTGCTCGACAGCGAGCAGGCGGGCGACGAGCCCTACATGCTCGCGCGCAACTTGCCCGGGGTGATTGTGCTCGTGGACAAAAACCGGGTGAAGGCCGGCGCTTTTGCCATCCGCAAGTTTGGCTGCGACACGCTCGTGCTCGACGACGGCTTCCAATACCTGCCGCTCAAAGGGCAGCTGAACTTGCTGCTCGTCGACAAGACCAACCCCTTTGGCAACGGCCACCTCCTGCCGCGCGGCATCCTCCGTGAACCGATCAAACACCTGCGCCGCGCGTCCTACGTGTTTCTCACGAAGTCAAATGGCGAACGCGACGCCGAGCTCGAGGCCCTGATTCAACAGCACAACCCGGGCGTCGACGTGATCGAGTGTGCGCACCAGCCGCAATACCTCCAGCGCTTCGGCACTGAAGAGCGGCAGCCGCTTTCGTTTCTGAAGGGACGACGGGTGCTGGCCTTCTGCGGCATCGCGACGCCGGAGAGTTTTGAGAAATTCCTCCGCGACCTCGGCGCCAAGATCGTGGCGCGCGAGCGCTACCTCGATCACTACCGTTACGCCGAGGAGGACTTCGTGGAACTCACGGCAATGGCGCAGCGGGAGGGCGCGGAGTGCTTGGTCACGACCGAGAAGGACGCGGTGCGCATCCCGCACACCCGGGCCTGGGGTATGCCGCTGTATTACCTGCGGCTCGAGATCAACATTCTCCAGGGCGCCTCGGACTTTGACGAAGCCGTGGGGCGGATCTGTTTCCCGCAGAACGGCTCCCGTCCACCGGTGACCTGATCGCATATTGCCTTGCGGGGCGGGGGATTGAGCGGGTTAGCTGAGGCATGATTATCGATCCCCGTTACCACGATCTGGCCAAGGGCCTGACCGGCTTTTCCATTGAACTCAAAAAGGGCGAGCGCGTCCTGATTGATGCTTTTGATGTGCCGGACGCCATGGTCATCGCGTTGGTTCGTGCCGTCCGCCAGCTCGGCGCGCACCCCTATGTGCAACTGCACCGCGCCCGCATCACCCGCGAGCTCGTGCTCGGCGCCGAGGAAGCTCAATGCGCTCCGCACGCCAAGGTGGAGAAATACCGGATGGAGAGCATGGACGCCTACATCGCGCTGCGCGGCTCCGACAATATCTTCGAGTCGTCCGACATCCCCGCCGACCGCGTGAAGCTGGTCAGCCGGCTGATGAAGCCGGTGCTCGACCACCGTGTGAACAAGACCAAGTGGGTGGTGCTCCGCTGGCCGACCTCGGCGATGGCCCAGCAGGCGGCGATGAGCACGGAGGCGTTTGAGGATTTCTACTTCCGCGTTTGCACGCTCGACTACCGCCGAATGATCCCGGGCATGAAGGTGCTCGCTGAGCTCATGCGCAAAACCGACCGCGTGCACATCAAGGGCCCAGGCACCGACCTGCAGTTCTCGATCAAGGGCATCGGCGCCAAGGAGTGTGGCGGCCAGCGCAATATCCCGGACGGCGAAGTGTTCTCCTGCCCGGTGAAGGAGTCGGTCGAGGGGCATATCCAATACAACGCCCCGACGGTTTACCTCGGTTCCTCGTTCGACAACATCCGCCTGGCGTTCAAGAAGGGAAAAATAGTCGAGGCCACGGCCAACAACACGAAGCGGCTGAACGAGATTCTCGATAGCGACGCCGGCGCGCGTTACATCGGCGAGTTCGCCATCGGCTTCAACCCGCACATCCTCGAGCCCATGCGCGACATCCTGTTCGACGAAAAGATCGCGGGGTCCTTCCACTTTACGCCGGGTCAGGCCTACGCCGACTGCGGCAATGGCAACAAGTCCCAGGTGCACTGGGACATGGTTTGCATGCAGCGTCCGGAATATGGCGGCGGCGAAATCTGGTTCGACGGCAAGCTCATCCGCAAGGACGGACTCTTCGTGCCGAAGGCGCTGCACAAACTGAATCCGGACTACCTGCTCGGCAAAAAGAAGTGAGCGCCGATTTTATCCAGGCGCTGCCCAAGACCGAGACGCACCTCCACGTCGAGGGCGCCATCCCGTATGCCCTGCTGCGGGAGTGGCGCCCGGACCAATATCCGGCGAACCCGGCGTTTCATGCGCCGGGATATCGCTTTCCGGATTTTCCGACCTTCGAAAAGGTGCTGCTCGACCATGCGTTGCCGTGGTTCGTGTCGGCGGAGCGTTACCACGACGCGATGAAGGCGATCTTCGCCACGCATGTGGCGCAGAATGTCCGTTATGTGGAGACCAGCTTCCACCTGCCGGTCACGCAGTTCATCAACGTCCCGGGTCCCGAAATCATCGCGGCCATCCGCGCCGCGGTGCCGCCCGGGCTGGAAGTGCGAATCTTCGCCGGCATGCTGCGCGATGCCTACCAAGGACCGCTGCAAGCCGTGATCGACGACCTCGAGAACTGGGATGACCTTGCGGGCGTCGATCTGCACGGACTCGAGACCATGCCCACAGAGCCGTGGAGCGCGCCCGTCTGGGCGCGGCTGCGCGATGCTGGGAAAGTCACCAAGTGCCATGGCGGCGAATTCGACGGCGCGGCCCGTGTGCGCGAGGCGATCGAAGTCCTCGGCGTGACCCGCGTTCAGCACGGCGTGCGTGCCGTTGAGGACCCGGCGGTCGTCGCCTTGGCGCGCGACCGCGGTGTGACCTTTGATGTCTGCCCGATCAGTAACATCCGGTTGGCGGTCTTTCCCGATTTTGCGAGCCACCCGCTGCGCCGGTTGTCGGCGGCTGGTGTGCGCTGCACCATCAGCACCGACGATCCGCTGTGTTTCAATAACTCGCTCGTCGACGAATACCAGGTGCTGGTCGATGCGATGAATTGCACCCGGAGCGACCTGGCGCGCTATGCCGCCAATGGCTGGGAAGTCGCGGATGTGCCGTCCGAATTCCGAAGCGCGCAACTGGCAGAGATCGACCGCCTGACCCATGCCGCCTGAATCCCAGAACGTCAGCTTTACGGTGCCGCCGGGCACGCGGGAGGGCCGCGCCGACAAGGTGCTGGCCAAGGCGTTTCCCGACCACAGCCGGGCAGCCCTGCAGCGGGCGTTCGACGCGGGATTGGTGCGAGTGGACGGCGTGGTGATTGCGCGGGACTACCCCCTGAGCCCTGAGGCCAAGGTGGAGTTTCAACTGCCGGAGACAAAGCCCGCCGATCTTACCCCAGCCGATATCCCGTTGGATATTCTTTATGAGGACCGCGACCTGCTGGCCCTCAACAAAGCCTCCGGCATGGTCGTGCATCCGGGCGCGGCCACGGGCGGTGATACGCTGGTGCACGCGCTCCTCGCGCATTGCCGCGGCAGCCTGAGCGGCATCGGCGGAGTCGAGCGCCCGGGCATTGTGCACCGCCTGGACCGGGAAACTTCAGGGGTGATGCTGGTGGCCAAGAATGACGCGGCACACCGGGGCCTGTCCGAGCAGTTCAGTGCGCGGACTTTGCAGAAAGAGTATCTCGCGCTCGTGTCGGGTCGGCCGGATTTGCTGAGCGGCACGATTGACCGCCCGATCGGCCGCAACCAGCTCCAGCGACACAAGATGGCGGTGCTGGAAGAAGACAAGGGCGGCAAGCACGCGCGCACCAACTGGGAAGTGGTGGAATCGTTTGGGGACCTGGCGACGCTGATGCGCTGCACGATTCACACCGGGCGCACCCACCAGATTCGCGTGCACATGAAGGCTCTCGGTCACATTCTGCTGGGCGACGTTGTCTATGGATGGAAGCCGAACCCGCGGATCAAACCCGCGCCTGCTCGCGTCATGCTCCACGCCGAACACTTGGTGGTGACCCACCCGGTGAAAAAGAAGACTTTGGACCTGCGCGCGCCCTTGCCGGACGACTTCAACGCAGTCATCCGCGGTTTGCGCAAAGCTTGAGCAACTCGTCCGCGATCCCGTAACGGAGATTGTAGAACGAGTGTTGCAGGGCGGCGAACCCGCCGGCGCCCATGAGCGCGAGCACGGTTTGCACGGCGACGGGAAACACATCGGCGCGAGCCGACGGCAATCCCGGGATTTCCCGGCGCGCGTTCAGCGGCATGGCACCTACTTCCCGGGCCAACTTAGCCAACGACTCGACGGCTAGGCGCGGACTGCTCGCGGCGAACGGAACGCCCTGCCGGGCGGCCAGAATCGCGCGGCAACTTACCAAGGTGCCACCGGTGCCGATCGCCGGCGCGTGTGGTGGCAGATGGAAGGCAAATCCGGAGGCCTGCAGCGTCGCCGCGACGTGGTGGTGCAGGGCGGCGATTTCGTCCGGCGCCAACCGAGCCTCGCGATTGGCTACAAAGCGCTCGGTCAAGCGCACGCAGCCCAGGGGCAGACTGATTGCCTTGGTGACGGACCGTTGTTGAAAGCAGAGGCATTCCAAGCTGCCGCCGCCGAGATCAAACACGTAGTAATCCTGCGCGTCGACCAGGGCGGGATCCGAGAGCAGTCCGCGCCCGATGAAATTCGCCTCCTCGGTGCCAGTAAGGGTGCGGAGGGTGTGCCCGGTGGCCTGCTGCACCCGGCTGATAAATTCGTCGCGATTGAGGGCGTCGCGCACCGCGCTGGTGGCGACCAGTTGAATCGCCTGCGGCTGGTGGGGTGCAGCTTCGACGAGCAGCGTTTCAATCGCCCCGAGACCGACCGCCATGCCCTCCTCCGACAGACGCGGTTCGGCGCGATTGATGCCGGCGCTGATCCGGGCGTTGAGCGCGGATTCGTGCGCGGGTTTGACCCGGCCGCAGTTCGTGCCGCGCCGGGCGACCAGCAGCTTGATCGAATTGCTGCCGATATCGATGACCGCGACCTTGGTCGGCTCACTCATAAAGTGAAATCGGACGGTGCCACGAGCAGGACGAACTCGCCCTTGCGGCTGGCCTTGGCGAGGGCGGCTTCGACTTCGCGGGCGGGGCCGACCCAAAACGCCTCGTGCAGCTTGGAGATTTCCTTGGCCACGCAGATGACCCGGTCCGGTCCCAAAACGGCGTTGATTTCGGCCACGGCTTTGTCGATCCGGTGGCAGCTTTCGTAGAGCGCGAGGGTGGCCGGAAAGTCGCGGTGCTGCTCGAAGAAGGTCATGCGCGCGGCGCTTTTGGGCGGAAGGAAGCCCACGAAGTAGACTCGGTTGCTGGGCAGGCCGCTGGCGCTGAGAACCGCGGCCAGGGCGCTGGCACCGGGAATCGGGACCACCGGCACGCTCGCCTTCCGGCAGGCGCGCACGATGCGGAATCCCGGATCGCTCAGGGCGGGCGTGCCGGCGTCGGACACGACCGCGATGGATTTGCCGGCCTGCAGTAGCGCCAACAATTGGTCGGCGGCGACGGTTTCGTTGTGGTCGTGATAGGGCGAAAGCGGCCGGGCAGGAATTCCGAGCCGGGCCAGCAACATGCCGGTGGTGCGCGTGTCCTCGCAGGCGATCAGGTCAACGCCGCCGAGGATGGCCCGGGCGCGTTCCGTGATGTCGGCGAGGTTGCCGATGGGCGTAGCGACCACGTAGAGGTGCCCGGGTTGGGCATGGAGCGACGGATTGGACGGGGATTCAGCCATGAAAACAAAAAATCCGGCGCGCGCCGGATTTGAAGTTGGCTCTGGAAAACACGGCTCAGTTGCCGGGCTGGGAGAGTCCGGGGATCTGGCCTTCCCACGTGGCGGGGCGGGTCCACGGAATGGAGCTGTCGCGGCTGGTGCGGCTGGTGCAACCGGCGAGCAGCGACCCAAAGGCGAGGACGAGCAAGGCGATGAGGCGGGTCTTGGTGTTCATGAGCTTTATGGGCTAATACTACAGACCCGCCCTTATGCAAGGCACTACGCAGGGAATGCGGATAGCCCTGGGCGTTGGTCGCAGACAGTGCTGATGAGAGTGGTCCCAACCGTTTCGGTTCCGAGCGGAATCAGCACCCGACGCAAGGACCGGAGTGATCGGATTCCCAAAGGCGCAAAGCGGAACGCGTCGAACAAAGCGACTGCGATTGCTCGCTCAACAGCCGTAGGTTGAGCGATGCCAGGGCGTTTGGGCGGTCTTGCGCACGACGCCGTTGGCGGCGAGGTGCTCCAGCACCTTGAAGGCCAGCTCCGGATCGCTGCTGGTGCACGAAGCGAGGGACTCCACGGTTTGCGGCGAGCCGGCGGCGCGGAGCGCGACCAACAGCTTGCGCTGTAGCGCGATCACGCCGGTGGCGGCCTTCTTGCCGGCCTCGACTCCGGGCTGATGGTAGGCGTTGATGCCGACGAGCGTGGCGTAGAAACCGACTACGCGCTCATAGAGGGCGATCAGTATGCCGAGCGTGCGGGGAGAAACTTCGTCGATCGTGAGGGTGATGGACCAACGGTCCTTTTCGGACAATGCGTCGCGGGTGCCGAGGTAAAAGCCTTGGAGGTAGTCGCCGGTGGTGACGTTGCTCTCGACGGCCATCGATGATCCAGCGCGGTCCTTGAGCACCTCGATGAAGGTCGCGAAGAAATTGTTCACGCCCTCGCGGAGTTGCTGCACGTAGGCGTGCTGGTCGGTCGAACCCTTGTTGCCGTAGACGGCGATGCCTTGGTTGACCACCTTGCCTTGGAGATCCATCTCCTTGCCGAGCGACTCCATGACGAGTTGCTGCAGGTAACGCGAGAAGAGCAGCAGGCGGTCTTTGTAAGGCAGCACGACCATGTCCTTGGCACCGCGGCCGTCGGTGGCAAAGTGCCACATGAGCGCAAGCAGGGCCGCGGGATTTTCGCGGGTCACGGTGCCGCGGGTCACGCGGTCCATGGCAGCGGCACCGGCGAGCATGGCGTCGATGTCGATGCCCTGCAGAGCGGCCGGGAGGAGGCCGACGGCGCAGAGTTCCGACGTGCGACCGCCGACCCAGTCCCACATCGGAAAGCGCTCCAGCCACTTTTCGGCCTTGGCGACATCCTCGAGTTTCGAGCCTGCACCCGTGACGGCGACGAAATGACCGGCATGATTGAGTCCGGCAGCTTTGAAGGCGGCGGTGGCCTCAAGCATGCCGTTGCGGGTTTCGACGGTGCCGCCGGACTTGGAAATGACGACAACAAGGGTCTCGGCAAGTTTTTCACCCAGGCCGGCGAGGACGTAGTCCATGCCATCGGGATCGGTGTTGTCGAAGAACCAAACGGCCATGCGGTCTGAGCCGGGCTGACCGAGGGCGTGGTTGACCAACTGCGGACCGAGGGCGGAGCCGCCGATGCCGACTACGAGCAGCTGGCTGAAGCGCTTGCCGCCGGGTGCCGTGATCTTGCCGGTATGAACCGCAGCGGCGAATTCGCGGATTTGCTTTACGGTGCCGGTGATGGATTCGCGCAGGTCATCGCTGGGTGCGAGGGCCGCATTGCGCAACCAGTAGTGGCCGACCATGCGGTTCTCGTCCGGATTGGCGATGGCCCCACCTTCGAGCGCGGCCATGGCCAGAAACGCGCTCTGCATTGCCGGCTCCATTCGCTCGAGAAAATCGTCGGGGAACGGAATGCGGCTGACGTCGAGACTGAAGCCCAGCGCGGAGTTGGTGTAGTAGTATTTTTTGAAGCGGTCCCAAGGCATGTGCGGATCAGAGATTCTTGTCGGTGACGGCGCCTTCCGAGGCGCTGGTGACGAGCTTGGCGTATTTGGCAAGCACGCCGCGGGTGGCGTAGGGCTTGCGCGGCTTCCACGCCTTGAGGCGCGTCTTGAGCTCCTTGGCGGTGACGGCGAGGTTCAGTTGGTTCTTTTCGGCGTCGATGGTGATGGTGTCGCCGTTTTTGATCACGCCGATGGGGCCACCCACGGCCGCCTCGGGCGTGATGTGGCCGACCACGAAACCGTGCGAACCGCCGGAAAAGCGGCCGTCGGTAATAAGCGCGACTTCTTTGCCAAGGCCGAGGCCCATGACGGCGCTGGTCGGTGAGAGCATCTCGCGCATGCCGGGGCCGCCGACGGGGCCCTCGTTGCGGATCACGATGACATGGCCGGGCTTGATCTTGCCGCCGAGGATGGCCTTCTGCGCGGCCTCCTCGCCGTCGAACACGATCGCCTCGCCGGTGAAGGCGAGGCCTTCCTTGCCGGTGATCTTCGCCACGGCGCCGGTCGGAGCGAGGTTGCCGTAGAGGATGCGCAGGTGGCTGTCGCGCTTGATGGGGTTGCCGAACTCGCGCACGACGTCCTGATCCTTCGGGTAGGGCGCGACGTCCTTGAGATTCTCGGCAAGGGTCTTGCCGGTAACCGTCAGGCAGTCGCCGTGGAGC
>JAPOIC010000276.1 GCA_029979145.1 Opitutaceae bacterium | reverse complement strand
CTGCTGGTCTCGCTGCGGGTGCCGACGAGGGTGGTGGCGGCGCTGTCGGCCTGGTTTACCGACCTGCTGGCCGACAGCGTGAAAGCCGGGTCAAATTCGGCGCGCGAAATCGTCAGCGACTCCAGGGAATTGGCCGAGTCGAAGCGTTGGATTTTCAGCCCGAAGTTCTTGTCCATGGCTCGCGCGATGCATTCCTCGAGGGTCAGCGCGCCGGTTTGGGCGGCGACCGAGGCGGCGGCCAGCAGGGAAATCGTCAGGGCGAGGGAGGCGCGCCGGAGAGGGGAGGAAAGGAAACGAAACGGCATGGAGGAACAGGATTGGCGAAACGATGCGGTATGCGGTGAAAACACGCGGGGCCCGTAAAAGTTACGAGTTTTTGCACCCGGTGCTTTCATTCGGCAAGGAGACGGTCAGCGCCGGGCCTGGTTGCATGAAAAAGCCCGCCGAATTCGAAAAGGGCAACTCCAAGGAAGTCATGCCGTATATTGGCCGGTGAATTTTTGGGGATTCGAGCCAAAACAGGCCGAACGGTTGGCAGAGGGGATGAGCGGTGGCGAGCAGCGGGCACAAAAAAGCCCGCCGGGTAAGCGCGGGCCAGAGGGGGCAGCCTCAGGGCTGCGGTTGGGTGCGCTTAAGCTCGTTTTCGATCATTTCGGACAAGATGCGGGCGGCGCCCATACGGGAGGTGACGCGGGCGATTTGCGCGCGCATTTCGGCATAGGCGGGGTTGGCCGGTGAGAGGTCGGGCACCTGACGTGCGATGGCGTAGACCAGCACGCCTTGGTCCTTGGCAATTGCCATGTCCGAGACCTGGCCTTGGTCGAGCGTCTCGAGGACGTCGAATGAAGTGAAGCCGTCACGGGGCGGATTCATGAGGGTGAAGGGCTCCAAGGTCTTGGCGATGATCGTGGCGCCGGTGCTGGCGGCGACCACCTTGACGGCAGCGTCAAAGTCGCCGCCGGACTTGAGCTTGTCGGCCAACTGGGCTTTCACCTTGCGGCCGAGTTCGACGAACTGCTTGCGCTTTTCGTTTTCGACGTAGTCGGCCCGCACCTGATCGGTGACCTCGCTGAGCAGCGGCGTGCGGGTGGGCAGAGTCTCCTTCCAAAGGAGGACCACGGCGCCGTCGGCAACCGCGATGGCGTCGGAATAGAAGCGCTCGGCGTTCAGCTTGAAGGCGGCCTCGGAGACCGCGGCGGCGCCTGCGAGTTCGGCGGGGCCGGCCTCGGCCGTGAACGGCTTGAGGGGAATTTCCTTGGCCTGATGCGCGCCGAGGAACGAAGCGAGCACCGCCGGATCATTGGCGATCTTGGACTCGTAAAACGCGAGTGAGAGATCAGAGGCGGCCTTGGTGGCGAGGCGGCGGGCCTTGGCGACTTTCATGAGGTTTTCCACCTGCGAGCGCACCAGCTCGAAATCGGCCGGTCCGGCCACGGCGGCCTCCTTGCCGTCCGCGGCGGGCTTTTGGAAGCGTCCGGGAGCGGAGTCGAACAGGGCGCGCATCTCCTCTTCGGTGGCGGAGACCTGCGGGAGGTAGGCCGCGAGCGGGAAAGCGAGGTAGGTCGCGCTCACGCGCGGCGGGATGTCGTAGCGAAACGAGTTGTCGCTAAAAAATTTCGCCAGCTGTTCATTCGTGGGCATGCCGGCGGGCTTGAAGGCCGCGTAGTCGACGGTGGCCAAGCCGAGGGTCCAGCGGGTCTCGGCGCGTCGCAGCTGGTTGGCGACGTCGCCGTCGGTCACATAACCAGGACCAGCGAGGAGGTCGCGGACCTTGTCGGCACGGACATCGGCGGCGATCACGCGGCTGACATCCGCTTCGGTGATGCGGGCGCCGGCTTTGAGGGAATCGCGAAAAGCGGCGTAGCGCTGGGCATCGAAACCACCCTCGGGTGTCGCAAAGGCGGCGAGGGTCTTGATGTAGGTCGTGACTTCATCCTTGGTGCTGGCCGGGACGTGCAGCTCATCGGCCAGCTGCAGGGCGGCGGCGCGCTGCAGGGCGTATTGCTGGAGCTGTTCACCGTCGATCCCCGCGTAGCCAAGTTGGAGCAGGGCGCTGAGGCTGGCGTCGCCCAAGAGGCGGGCCTGATCCTCGGGCGAGCCGAGATTGTAGCCGAAGACCTCGCGCGCAGCGAGGTTGCGGTTGCCCTGACCAATGCCGGAAGAGGGCGTGAAGACCACGACCAACGGCACGGCCATTGCGAGGAGAATCAAGACGATGATGATGCCGAAGTGCCTCTGAAAATAGCGCTGAATCCAGGTAAACATGGGGATAAACCGGCGAAGCTAGGTGCGACGCTGCCGTAGGCAAGGGTTATTTGGACGCCCCGCCGGGCGGTCCCGCACTCAGGCCGGCCGGTGTTCTCCGAAGCTGAAGGGCGGGCGGGACACGTTGAAGCTGTGCTCGGCAAAAAGCCGGTCGAGGGGGGTGTCGAAGAACGCGGCGTCGCGGTTTTCCCGCACGGCGTTCGTGTAGCGCTGAAGAATGGGGTCGAGGCCGTTGATGTTGTCGCTCGCCGCTTCCTCGCCGAAGGTCTCGAAACGGCGTCGAAAGTCGGTCAGG
>JAPOIC010000033.1 GCA_029979145.1 Opitutaceae bacterium | reverse complement strand
GCTCCTCGCCGCACAAGTGGCAGCGCAGCCGCTCGTCGCTGCGGCGATAGGTCAGGCTGATGCTGCAGTGCTCGCATTCCTCCACGTGTCCGCACTCGCTGCACTGCATTGACGACGAATAGCCGCGCCGGTTGATGAAGAGGATCGTCTGCTCGCGTTTTTCAAACCGGTCCTGCATCGCCCGCACCAAGCGCTGCGACAAAGTAGTCAATCCGCGCGAGCGCATGATCTCGATGCGCATGTCGACCACGTCGATGTGCGGCAGCTGGCGGGCGTCGACGCGCCGCGTGAGCTCCAGCAGTTCGTATTTGCCCGCCTGCACATTGGCATAGCTCTCCAAGGACGGAGTCGCCGACCCGAGCACGCAATGCGCGTGATTCAGCTTCGCACGATAAACTGCCACGTCCCGCCCGTGATAGCGCGGGGTTTCGTCCTGCTTGTAGGCGGGCTCGTGCTCCTCATCCACGACGATGAGCCGCAGGTCATGCACCGGCGCGAACACCGCGGAGCGCGCGCCGACGACCACGCGGGATTCGCCCGTCGCCAGCGCCAGCCAACCGTCGAGCCGTTCGCCCTCGCTGAGATGGCTGTGCCACACTACGCATTTATGCCCCGGGGCGATGGCCTCGAGCCGAGAGCGCAACCGTGCCACCGTCTGCGGCGTGAGCGCCACTTCCGGCACGAGAAAAATCACGCCGCCACCGGTCTTCAACGCGTGGTCAATCGCGTGCAGATAGACCTCCGTCTTGCCTGAACCGGTCACACCGTGCAGGAGGCTGACGCCAAATTTGCTCTCCGCGATCCGCCCTGCGATGGCCGTGGCCGCGGCGGTCTGTTCGGGATTCAGCACCGGCGGCTTGGCGGCGGCGAGTTCGCCCCCGGACCAGTCGTCGGCATACGCCTCGCGCACCACCCGGCGGGTTTCCTCCTTCACCAACCCCCGCTTCACCAGCGCGGTGGCTGTGGCGGCCGTGACGCCGAGCCGGCGCAGGACCAAGCCCTTGGATTGCGCCCGGTATTGCTGCGCGAGAAAATCGTAGAGCTTCGCCTGCTGCGGTGCGCGCTTGCGCAACGCCGCCAACTCATCCGCGGGCGCCGGCCGCACCGCCGCGAGTAGCTTCTCCTCCTTTATGCCCGCGCCACTGCGCACCGCCGCGGGTATCATCGTCTCGATGATCCCGTCCAGCGAAGCGGCGTAGTAGACCGCCATCCACTGGGCGAGCCGCAGCAACTCCGGCGTCAGCGCCGGGAACGCGTGCACCACCTGGGCCACGCTTTTCAACTTGTCGATCGGGTAATCCTTTGGCGCTCCCACCTCACCCACGACGCCCAGCCGCAGTTTATTCAGCACGGGCACCCGCACCAGCGAGCCGACCTGCACGTCCGCGCGCATTGTCTCCGGCACGCGGTAGTGCAGCAGCTTGTCGAAGCCGGCCAGCGGGTGAACGCCCACAATCATGCGCGCATGACGCCGCGACGCCCCCGGCATGGCAAACCTGAACGCGCGCCGGCACGAACGGATTGACACCCCCCGGGGCGAACCAGACAGTCGCCCCGTGAGCAACGCCGCCGCCCGTGACAAGTTTCGCCAATACCTGATCAAGAAGGGGCTGCGTGTCACCAACCAGCGGCTGGCGATCTTCGACGCCGCGTTTGAGCGCAAGGAACACTTCACCGCGGAACAGCTCCTCGACTACGCCCGGGCGCTGGACGACTCCGTCTCGCGCGCCACCGTCTACCGCACCCTGCCGATCATGACCGAGAGCGCCCTGCTGCGGGAGGTCGATATCGGCACGGGCGAGAAATTTTATCACCCCGCCACCGGCGAATCCACCCAGGTCGCCCAGGTGGTCTGCGTGGACTGCGACAAGATATTCGAGATCAGCGCCCCTTTCATGGAATGGTATGGCAGCACCGTCTCGTCCAAACTCGGCCTGACCCCGGTCTCCCAACGCCTGCAAGTCAGCGCGCAGTGCGACGCCTTTCGCCGCACTGGCAACTGTCCGCGGCGCGGTTGACGGCCATGGACAAGAAGGGCGATCCCGAATTCGACATCGGTTTCTACGAGAGCGTGCTGCGGCGGTCGCCAGACTACACCGAGGTGATCGAAATCCTCGGCGGCCTCTACACCCGCCAAGGACGCATTGCCGACGGCCTGCGCATGGACCGCCGGCTGGTCCGGCACCTGCCGGAGAATCCGACCGCCCACTACAATCTCGGGTGCAGCCTCGCGTTGATGAAGCGCCCGACCGACGCGTTGCGCGCCCTCCGCCGCGCCGTCGACCTCGGCTACACCGACGCCGACTGGATGGAGCAGGACCCTGACCTCAAGGACCTGCGCAAGCGCCCCGAATTTGGCGACTTGCTCCGCGAATTGAAACACGCCGACTGACCCCAGCCGATGCGCCCCGAGTGCGACTAGATCTTCTTCGACTGCTTCAACACGCAGAGCGGCGACTAGTCCGACCTCAGCACCCGGCCCGGTATCGCGGACACCCCCGCAGGCATCGCCCGGATCTACGATCTGGCCGAGCTACGCGCGGCCGACTAGCGCAGGCCGAAGACCAGTTGCAGCACGGTCTGCAAGTCCGACGCCGGCACCCAGCGGCTGCCGCGTCGGACGACCAAATCCTTGGAGTGTTCGCGCCGGCGCACGGCCTCATCCACTTGCACAATGCGCACTTCGTTCCGAGCCATACCCTGAACCTCGGCGGTTTCCAGCGCCCGCCAGCGGAACGGCAGGCCGGTCCAGTCACAAGTCACCTCCCAGCCCGCGACCAGCAACGGCGGTTGTTCCACGACCAAGGCCGGGTAGCGACGGACGAAGTCCGGCGTCTGCGCCGTCGCGATGCGAAACGTCACGGCCGGCTCCCGTTGCGAGAACGCATCGCGCATCGTCTTAATGCGACCGGCGCGCCAATCGTTGAAGAACGCGAGCGGATCAATGCCCATCAAGTTCATCCCGTTGTAATCACCGTGCTGGTTGCGGCTGCCGAATTTCTTCCAGTCATACCACGATTGGAAGCGGTCGGTCATCCGCAGGCCGATTTCGAAATGCAAATGCGCCCGCGCCTTGGGGATGGCGTAACCGCTCGCGCTCCGGCCCATCGTGCCCAACCCCTGCCCGCGCGTCACCGTCACGCCCGGCCGCACCCCGGGGGCGATCGCCGCCAGGTGTGCGTAAAGCGTATAAACGCCGGGTTGCTGCGCCGGATGTTCCAGCACAATGTAGCGACCGTAGCTGCTGTGCCCGGGCACGGTGCTGACATGCCGCACCACGCCGTCGAGGGCGGCAAACACCGGGTCGGTCGCCTCGCCGCGCTTGTCATGGCGCACGGCCTTCAGGTCGACGCCTTCGTGAAACTGCCGGCCATTCGTGCGCACGCCGCCGAATCCGCCCGAGGCCGGGTCGCCGGAGCCGGCTTCCTGCAAGTAGACATTGCTGGACTGCCCCTGCGACCACGCCGGGTTTGGCGTGGGCCAAGTCAGCTCCAACGGCGCCGACCGCAGCGCCGGCAGCAGCGCGGCCGCCATCATCCCGAGCCATGCCGCGCGTCTCATTTTGCTTTCGCCGCCTGCGCCTGCAGGGCGGCCGTCGTTCGGTTCAAGTCCTGCACGAGCGCAGGCAATGCGTCATCCGGAAGTTCCGCAAAGATAAACAACACCCCGCCATCGATCGCCCGGTCCAGCACGCGCGCCCCGACCGGTTGGCCGTTGATCACCAGCACAAGCCGGCTGCCGAGATGCGACGCGCTCAACCGATAAAGATCGCGCGCCGCGCCGGGCGTAAACCGAAACGCGAGGCAACGCCCCAGCTCAACCTGCGCCTCCGCCACGCTGGCGACGTCGAATTCGCTGATGACCGGCTTCGGTTGCACCCGCACGGAAACACCACTGACCGGCAGGGTCAGCACCACGCCCGGTTGCCCATCGCCGGCCTCAACGACAAATCGAGCCACCGCCGGCGCTTCCACCGTCTTCGGCGTGGACAGACATCCGCCCGACAGAAGGGCACCGCCGGCGGCCACGGCTGCGATCAGGAAACGAATTCGATTCATGCGCAGACAGGTTCCTGAAAAGCCTGCATGATTTCCAGCCCAACCGCGTCGGCCAGCAACCGGCCGCGCGACGTGAGCCGCACCACGCCGCCCTCAACCATCGCCAACCCATCGTCAGAAAGCCTCGTCAGCAACTCATCCACCGCGGCCCAGGGCGCGGCCGGCGCGCGTGTCCGCCATGGCCCCAAGGCCACGCCGTCGTTCATGCGCAGCCCGAAGATCAACGCGTCTTCCGCCAACTGCGCCGGCGACAATCCCACCCGGTCCTCCGTCATGCGCTCGCCGCGCGACACCCGGGCCTGCCATTCATGCAGGTCGGCAATGTTCGCGCCGCGCCAGCCGTCGTGCTGCGATGCCGCCGAGGGCCCAAGGCCAATCCATTCGTGCATCCGCCAAGTGTTCAGATTATGACGGCAGGCATGGCCCGGCCGCGCGAAGTTCGAGACTTCGTATTGCGCATAACCCGCCGCCTCGAGTTGCGCCCACGTCATTTCATAAAGCCGCGCCTCGTGCTCGGGATCCAGTTTCACCCGGCCCTGCGAAAGCTTCACCCACAACGCCGTGTCCTCCTCAAAGGTCAGGCAGTAGGTCGAGAGGTGATCCGGTGCCAGAGTTACGGCCTCGGCCACATCGGCGGTCCACTCCGCCTCGGTCTGCCCCGGCAGGGCAAACATCAGGTCAAGATTCACGCTGGCGAAGCCCGCGGCGCGCACACGCTCGTAGGCCCGAAACACCTGCTCGCGGGAATGTTGCCGACCCAAGGCGTCCAGCAACGCCGGCTGGAAGCTCTGCACCCCCATCGAGATGCGCGTCACGCCGAGGTCCTTCAGCGCCGCCAACCGCGCGTCGGTAACGGAGGCCGGGGCCATTTCCACCGACCACTCGGCCGGTTGACCGCCGCACCGCGCCAGCACGAGCCGGCCCAAGGCCGTCAGGTCGGCCGGCGCCAGCAAGCCGGGCGTGCCACCGCCCCAGAAAACGGTGGTCACCGGACGTCGCCAACTGACCAATTCCGCCTCCATCTCCACGTTGCCGAGGAACTTCGCCACATCGCCCGCGGTCGGGCGGACCTGATAGAACGCGCAAAAGTCACAGGTCGACGCGCAGAACGGGACATGCACATACACTCCCAGCGGGTCCGCCGGTGCAGCTTTGTCTTGCGCTAACCCAGTGCCACTCATTACCTAGGCCCTCTAACTGACCGGTTTTAACCGAAAACCAATGCAAAACTCCCGACCCATTTCTGCACGGCGAATTATCACGTGGATCGGAGCGTTGTTCCTCCTGGCCCTGCTGCCCGGCTGCAACGATCTCACGCTGACCAATCTCACGCCGCCGTCACTGACGGACAACCCCTCGCGCATCTACACCATCACGCTCCGCGTGGATGAGAAGAGCCACACGATTGTCCCGGGCAGCGTCAGCCCGCACATCATCATCGACGGCCAGAACATTGCGATGCAGAAGAGCCGCATCGGCAGCGGTTTCTACGAATACGACTACCACCTGCCCGCCGGCCGCAGCGAGCTCGCCTACTATTTCCTCGTGAACTACGAGGTGCAGTTCAACGACCGCACTGAGCCCCGCGAGGCCTACACCGAGGTCAACAAGGTAAGCGTCGTCAGTCGATATGTGCTCACGCTGCAGGCCAATCGCGGTCCCGTCGGCGCCCGCATCGGTGTGGTCGGCTACGGCTTCACCCCGCAGGACTCGCTCTATTTCGACGGCACCCCCGTCCGCACGATTTTCGAGTCCACCTCGTCGCTCAGCTTCTTCGTTCCGCCCCTTGAACCCGGCCGCAATTACACGGTCATGCTATCAGGCGCCAGCGGCAACGCCAACGTGGGCACCTTCCGCGTCGACGCCAGCGCCCTGAGCGTGATGCCTTCCGCCCTGACGCTCCGCACGGGCAGCGTGCAACCGCTGACCTTTTCCGTGCCCAACCCCGCGCCTGCGGGCGGCCTGCTCCTCGACCTCACGACCGACGTGCCGGAGTGCGTGATCATGGCCGAGGTCATCGTTCCCGCCGGCGAAACCTCCGTCACGGTCGACGTGCAAGGCGGACGCCCCGGTTCCGGCAGCCTCTTCCTCAAGGGCTACGAAACGGGAGAGGTGACCATCCCGGTCACCGTGACCGCCAACTGATGCCTTGCAAAAAGGGCGGGGCTCCCAGCCCGCCCTTTTTCATGCCCAGATTCTTTCACCCCCATGCCTGACCTCACCACCCTGTTCTGGCCCGCCCTCGCCTGCCTCGCCCTGCTCGGGCTCAATCTCTGGGTTTTCCTGCGCCGCGAATGGGAATCGTTGCATCGCGGCGTCGACTACGCGCAGCTCAACTACCCCACCGCGCGTCCGACCATTCGCCGCTGGCGGCTCAACGGCCGGCGCATCACGCCCGATCTCGTCTGGAGCGAGCGGCCCGAAAAGTGGGAGCTGCTGATTGATGGGAAGGTCGCGGCCACGCTGCCCGGCGATACGCCGCAAATCGACTTGATCGACGACGTTTTCTCCGGACCCGGCGAACGCACGCTCGATGACTACACGCACCGCTACGTCCTGCGGCCCTTGCCCGCCGGGATCGGGCCGGATCTCGAATTCGGCATCAAGATCATCGATCGCGCGTTTTACGGTAAAAACCGGATGAGTTTCCCCCACGACATTTTCCTCATCGAAACCACCGTGCCGATCGGACGTTTCCGTCGGCGGCCGTTGACCGACTGGATCGACGACTACCGCTACATCCCCGCGGCCGACCTGGCGCGCGCCGATCAGGTATTGCGTGACGAAATCAAGGTCACCGCCGGCGATTCCGACCAAGCAAAAATCGAGAAGATCGTGCACTTTATGCGTACCGTGCTCATCAACGCTGGCGGCGTGCCGAAGGACGATTTCCGGTGGATGCATCCGTTCGCCATCTTCGAGGAAATGCGCGCCGGCACCGGCAAGGGCTGGTGCACGCAGAACGCCCAGATCTTCTGTTTCTTCGCCAATCGCGCCGGCCTCCCGACGCGCTTTGTCTTCGGCGCCACGGTGCAGGACAACATCGTCGTCTACAACGGCCACTCGTGGACCGAGTGCTGGCTGTCCGAGCAGCTGCGCTGGGTATACGTCGACCCGCAGGCGATCGTCTGCGGTGTATTCGACGCCAACGGCCTTGCCCTCAACTCTGCCGACCTGCTCCACCTGTGCCGACACCTGTCCTTCACCGGCGTGACCGCCCGCACCTACCGCAACTGGCGTTGGAAGGATATTCCAGTCGAGGCCGATCCCGACCAACCGGTCACCGTGCCCTTCACCTTGATCAACGCCACCGCGGTGAACCAAGCCAGTGAGCAATCCATCCTCAAATACCGCGAGCCGCCAAATGTGGAGGATGTGCGCAGCGTCTACTCGATGCTGCTCAAGGAGCCGACCTTCGCGTGGACCAATTTCAAGCGCTACCTCTTGGCCCCGGCCCCGGCCTATTCCCTGCTACCCACCGACGCTGCAAGGAACTACCGGATCCGTCAGTCTCTCGCCGTCGCGCTCGTCGCGGCCGTGGCCTGGCTGGTAGTCGCGGCGGCTTGAGGCGCACCGTCGAACTCCAGCGTCACCACCACCGGACGGTGATCGCTGGCCGCCCGCACTGCCGGATTATCGGCAATCACCGCCGCCCCGCCGCGCACGAATGACTGCAGGGCCGTCGACACCAGGATGTGATCCACCCGCGAGTAGGCGTCCTCCTTGCGGTAATGATAGGTCCAATGCTCGCCGCGCGAGTCAGCCGCCGGCACGAGCTGTGCAAACTCCCGCTCCCCGCGCTGCATGAACGCCCGCACTGCCGGACTGTTCTTCGCATCATTGAAGTCGCCGGCGATCACGAACAACGCCCCCTCCGCGTCACCGATGCGCGCGAGGATGAAATCGCGCACCGCCCGCGCCTCGCCGTTTCGTCGCGCGGCGGAGGCCGGATCCTCAGGTTGATCCGTGTAGCGACTCTTCAAGTGCACGGCCCAGACCGTCAGCGGCCCCTGCGGCGTATCGAATCCGACTTCCAGCACCCCGCGTTTCACCGCCTCCATTTCACCACGATACCGAAAGACCAACCCGGCGTGAGGCGCGACCAACCGGAACGGCACGCGCGCCAGCACCGCCACATGCCGCTCGGCATCCGCGCCTTCCAGCAAGGCCGCATGCGGATACGGCGTGCCGGCATCCGCCAAGTCGCGCTGCAACTCCGTCAGATACGGCGCCGGACCCATTTCCAGCAACACGAGCACGTCGGCGTCGATCTGCCGGATGACCGCGCGCACCGCCGCCTTGGCCGCCTCAGGCTTCGGGTAGTTGGGTCGGTAAACGCCGTCCACCATGCGATCGGCGGCGACGTAATTCTCCAAGTTGTAAGTCGCGATCGTCAGCGTCGCGGCGGCGAGACTGCCCGTCGACATCCACGCGACGCACAGCCACGCCCAACGCTTCATGCCGGCGTCAGCAGGGCTTTCTCCCGCTCCACCGTCGTCGGGTGCGAATAGTAAAATCCGCTGAACCACGCATGCGGCGTGAGATTGCTCAGGTTTTTCTGGGCGAGCTTGCGCAACGCGCCGATCATCGCCGTGGCCCCGCCCATGGCGTCGCGGGCAAACGCATCCGCTTCATACTCGTGTTTGCGCGAGAAGTGATTGCCGAGGGGCGACAGCCAGAAGGTCACCGCCCCGCTCAAGAGGCCGAACAACAGCAGCGACGGCGCGAGTTCGCCAGGCGGAAAACCAAAGGCCAGATTGAACCAAGTGCTCTGGGCCAGCCACGCGATCAGCGCAAAACCGCCGAGCTGAGTCAGGGCCGACACCGCAATCATCTTCGGGATGTGTCCGCGGCGGTAATGTCCGATCTCGTGCGCCAGCACCGCCTCCAGTTCCTCGGTGCTCAGCTGGTTGATCAACGTATCAAACAGCACGATGCGGCGGAAGCGCCCAAAGCCGGTGAAAAAGGCGTTCGAGTGGCCGGAGCGCTTTGAACCGTCCATCACTTCGATCGTCTTGGCCTGAAACCCCGTGCGATCCCCCAGAGCCAGCAAACGGTCCCGCAGTTCACCCTCCGGCAGCGGCGTGAGCTTGTTGAAAAGCGGCAGGATGAGTTTCGGGTAGAGCACGAGCATCAGGATCTGGAAGGCGAAGAGCACGCCAAAGCCCCACAACCACCACGAGGAACCGACCCAGTTCACCAGCGAAAGAATTACCCACAGCAGCAGAAATCCTAGGGCGCACGCCACCAGCAGGCCCTTAAACTTGTCGCTTACCCACAAGCCGGGCGTGCTCTTGTTGAAGCCGTATTTCGCCTCCAGGCGAAACTGCGACCACCAGTCAAACGGCAGCCCGGGGATCGACATCAGGATGCCGACAATCAGCACATAGGCCGCCCGTGTCCACACCGCGTCCGCCGCGCCCCACGCCACGACCGTGTCGTAGAGCGCCGGCAGGATGCCTCCGAACAACACGAGCAGTAGCACCAGGGTGTCGAAAAACTCCGACAATTGGCCGAACCGCGAGCGCTCCAGCGTGTAGGCCACCGACTTCTGGTAGGTGGCCTCGTCCATGATCGCGGCCACGGCCGGCGGGGCCTTTCCGGCATGCCGGCGGACCTCGCCGCGGTTTAGCGCCGCGAGAAACCACTCGGCCAACAGGCGCAAAATCAACAATCCGGCGGCAATCCAGAGAACAGGGGGCATGGCGATCAGTGCACGGGAAAACCTCGCCGCCGCGAGTCCAAAGATTGGTTGAAATGCCCTCGTCCCGGCCCATCGTGGGCCTGTGGAATCCAAGGAATCCAAACTCACTTTTGAAGCCGCCCTCGCCAAGCTGGAGGGCATTGTTGACGCCATGGAGGCGGGCGATGTGCAACTCGCCGAGCTCCTGGCCAAGTTCGAGGAGGGCAACAAACTGCTGAAGGTCTGCGAAACCCGCCTGAAAGACGCCGAATTGAAGATCGAGCAGCTCAAGCAGACCAAGGAAGGCGCCGCCTTTGCCAAGTTTGACACCAGCCGCGACGCCTGAGCGTCCCGCCCGTCCCGCGACATGAACGTTTCTCCTTCCGCACCCACCGGCCCCATTCTCCCGTCGATCTCGGGCCCGGCTGACCTCAAGGCCCTTCCCGCCGACCACCTCCCCGCCCTCGCGCAGGAAATCCGCGACGAAATCATCGCCGTGACTTCCACCAGCGGCGGCCACGTCGGCCCGAATCTCGGCGTGGTCGAGCTCACGCTGGCCCTGCACCGCGTGTTCCAGACGCCCGACGATCAATTCGTCTTCGACGTCGCGCACCAAGGTTACGTCCACAAGCTTCTTACCGGTCGCACCGGTCCGTTCTTCCGCAAGCTGCGTCAGACCGGCGGCGCGAGCGGATTCCTCAGCCGCGCCGAGAGCCCGCATGACGCGTTTGGCGCTGGCCACGCCGGCACCGCCCTCTCCGCCGCCCTCGGCATGGCCACGGCCCGCGACCTGCGCGGCACCGATGAACACGTCGTCGCCGTCTGCGGCGACGCCGCTTTTACCTGCGGCATCACGCTCGAGGCCCTCAACAACGTCGTCTCCTCGACCAAGCGCCTCATCGTCATCCTCAACGACAACGAGTGGTCCATCGCTCGCAACGTCGGCGCCATGGCGAAATACCTCAATCGCCTCAGCACCAACCCAACCTACAACAAGGTCCACGGCGACCTCGAGCGGTTCTTCACCAGCCTGCCCGGCGGGCACGACATGCACCGCGTTTACATGAAGTGGAAACGCGAGACGAAGGACTTCTTTGTCGAGTCGAGTCTCTTCGAGAAATTCGGCCTGCGCTACCTCGGTCCCGTCGACGGCCACAACCTCGATGAGCTGATCAAGAACCTCGAGTTCGCCAAGCAGTGCGACACGCCGATTTTGCTCCACGTCCTCACCAAGAAGGGCAAGGGCCTGCAGGCGGCGATCGATCATCCCGAGAAGTTCCACGGCGCCAGCCCCTACGATCCCACCACCGGCGAGAGCAAAAAGGGCAAGCCCGGCGCGCCCAATTATCAGGACGTCTTTGGCCAGGCCTTGACCCGGTTCGCCAAAGCCGATTCGCGCATCGTCGGCATCACCGGCGCCATGCCCAGCGGCACCGGCCTCAGCCACCTGGCCGAGGCACTGCCGAAGCAGTTCTTCGACGTCGGCATCGCCGAGGAACACGCGGTGCTCTTCGCCGCCGGCCTCGCGACCAAGGGCATTCGCCCGGTCGTCGGCATCTACTCCACCTTTCTCCAGCGCGCTTACGACCAGATCATCCACGACGTCTGCCTGCAGAATCTTCCCGTCACGTTCTGCATGGACCGCGCCGGCCTCTCGGCCAATGACGGCCCGACGCACCATGGGCTCTTCGATCTATCCTACCTGCGTTGCGTCCCGCATGCCGTGGTCATGCAGCCGAAGGACGAGGACGAGCTCGTTGACATGTTGCACACCGGACTGACGCACGCCGGCCCGGCGTTCATCCGCTACCCGCGCGGCGCCGGCACCGGCGTGACCATCAAGGACCAGCCGGCGGCAATTCCGCTTGGCCAGGCCGAGGTGTTGCGCGAGGGTTCGAATGTCGTCATCTGGGCTCTCGGCCCGATGGTGCCCGAGGCGCTGGCCCTCGCCGAGCGACTCGAGACCGAACAAACCCTTTCCGTCGGCGTCGTGAACGCGCGCTTTGCGAAGCCGCTCGACCGCACATTGCTGCTCAGCCAAGCCGCTTGCATTCCGTTGATTGTGACGATGGAGGACCACGTGGTCACGGGCGGCTTCGGCAGCGCGGTCTTGGAAACCCTCCAGGAAGCCGACTGCACCACTGCGGTCGAGCGCATCGGCTGGCCCGACTCTTTCGTCGAGCACGGTAGCAGCGTGGAAGTCCTCCGCGCCGCCCACGGCCTTTCCCCTGAGGCGGTGTATCAACGCATCCTCACCCGCTGGCGCAATCACCGCCACGAGGACGTCACCGCCGACGTCTGAGCGGCTCCCGGCCATGCCTTTGATTGAAATCGAAGTCATCGGCCCCAGCCGGCGCGCAACCGCCAAGCTCACCCGCCAACTCGCCGGCGCCCTCGGCGAGACCTTGGTCAGCCCACCCGCTTCCACTTGGGTGCGCCTGCGCACCCTCCCCGCGAGCCACTACGCCGAAAGCAGCACCGCCCGGCCGGTCGGAGCGAAAGCCATTTTCGTCACCATCACCCACCGCAAGCTCTCCGCTCGCGCGCGCCTGCGGCGTGAAGCCAGCGAGATCAGCCGAATTGTCGGGAAAATTTGCCACCGCTCCCCAGGGCAAGTGCACGTCATCTACGAACCGCCCGGCGCCGGCCGCATCGCTTTCGGCGGCCAACTCATCGAGTAGCAATATTCCGGCGAGGATGGCTTGCCAGCCGTAGTCCCGCGACCGCGGGACTTAGGCTGGTGCGGGCAGAGGGAATCGAACCCTCCTCTCATGCTTGGGAAGCACGCATAATAGCCGATATACTATGCCCGCAGTGAGGAGAGCGGAGCAAAGCACATTGGCCGGACGTCGCAATCACGAATAATTCCGCCGGCTCTCGAGCGCGCTCTTCAGCGTCACCGCATCCGCATACAACACGCCGCCGCCACTGGGCAGGCCGAAGCCGATGCGGCTGACCGCGATCGTCTGTTCAGCCGGGATCTGCGACGTGAGGTAATGGCAGGTAGCCTCGCCCTCGACGTCGTTGGAGAGCGCCAAAATCAACTCCTTCACCTCCCCTGCGGCGAGGCGCGCCAGCAAGGGCTCAAAGTTCAGGTCCTCCGGCCCCACGCCGTGAATCGGCGAAAGCTTGCCGTGCAGCACATGGTAAACGCCGCGATAGGCACCGCTGCGTTCCAACGCCACCAGGTCGGGCACCTGCTCGACCACGCAGACCACGCCGTGATCGCGCGCCGTATCCGCGCACAGCGGGCAAAGTTCGGTCTCGGCCAGGTTGCCGCAGCGCGTGCACCGCCGCACCGAGCGCGCGGCTTCCTCGAGCGCGGCCACGAGTTTCGGCAAGCGGTCGGGTTTCTCCACCAGCAGGTTCAGCGCGATGCGCTCGGCCGAGCGATAGCCCAGCCCCGGCAGCTGCTTGAGATGCTTCTGCAGGTTCTCGAAGGCGGGAGTCATCGGCCACTGCGCCTGCTCACATGAACCCGGGCACTTGGAAGGCCGAGGTCACCTTTTGCATCTCGGCGTCGTTGTAGTCCTTCGATTGCTTGGCCGCGTCCTGAATGGCCGTGAGAATCGTGTCCGAGACAAACTTCGGGTCTTCCTTCAGCAACTCGGGATCGAGTTCCAGCGCGAGGAACTTGGAGTTGCCGTTGACCTTGACCTTCACGGCACCGCCACCGCTGGTGACATTGATTTCGTGCGCATCGAG
>JAPOIC010000016.1 GCA_029979145.1 Opitutaceae bacterium | reverse complement strand
GGGCGTGGGCCAGCTCGCCGAAAAGTCCGGCGAACTTACCCAGGAGATCCGCGACAACCGCCCGATCAACGCCAACGTGCTGTTCAACGAGTTCATGACGAATCGCGTGACAACCACGTTCGCCGCGTATCGGCAGAGCTTTCTCGGTCCGATCAATCGTGAGGCCAGCACCCGCACGATTTTCGTGACCGACGGCGACAAGGTTTACGCGCTCCTGCACATCAACGACACGCCGTTCTCGTTGCGCGAGGCCGGGGCGGATTGGGAGAAGCTCTCGATCACGTTTGCCAAGGGCGACACGTATCGCAGCACCGTGCCGCGGATGGATTTCCTCTCGCTCGATCCACGGGTGATCGCGCTGCCGGTGGATCCCGCGCAGGCCGCGGCCTTGGGCGTGAAGGTTTACCAGACCGCGCTGGAGCCTTTCAAATTTCCGGAGGCCGTGTTGATCGACGGCGGCGGCACAGGCTACGGCGAAGTGGCGTTCAAGCTCGACGCGGCGCAGACCGGCTATGTGCGCGTGGACAACCGGCTCGTGAAACGGCTCTTCGGCGACTTCTCCCCCTCGCGCGGCGACTTGGTGTTCAGCAAGACCGGCGAGTTGCTCGGCATCATGGTGAACAACGACTACTGCGCGCTGGTGAACAATTTCCTCGTGGCGAAGACGATCCGCGCGGGTGACGATATCAAGGCGCAGGAGACGGGGGCGCTGCTGGATCAGCTGGCGGCGCGCTACAAGGCGTTGCCGCTGCGGCTGGAGTAAGTCGCGCTTAATGCAACGCGACAAGCAACCAGAGTGGCCACGGCGTCAGCAAAGCGGCGTCGGCGAGCACCCGGCTCAATTTTCGTCCATTTCGCGAGTGCAGCAGATCGACCATCCCCAGCATCAGGCTGCTGGCAGCAAGGGCGGAGATTGCCACGGCCGGATGGGTGGCGAAGGCGGCGAGTACCCACGGCAAGGCGTGCAGCAACCGCGCGCGGTGCGGGTGTTGAAGGGCGAGTTAGGTTTGGCCGTGTTCCCGGTCGACCTCGCTTTCCCAGAGTGAGATCAGCGCGAGGTTGGCGAAGCAGATACCAGCGAAGAGTCCGAGGGGAAGCGCCGGCACACGGAGTGCCGCGACGTCGCGGGCGAGAATGAAACACGTCGTGCCCGCGGCGAAGAGCAAGGCCACGCAGATTTCCTTGGGCACACGCCACGGGTGGTGGCGGTGGGCGAGTTGATGCGAAAGCAGATAGAGCAAAACCGGGCCGAGAAGAATGAGCCCGGCGTCAAACTCCGAGAGCGGCAGCTCGTGCCAGGCGATGCCAACCGCAAGAGCCAGCACGGTCACCCAAGCGGCCAGTACCGGCCAGCGATGACGCTGATAGAAGGCGTGGCGTTGGGTGAGGATGCGTTCGGGCGGCACCAGCCAGCCCTCGATCCAGCGGTCCGCCGCGTAGGCGAGCCAGACGGCGGCGCCGAGGATGACGTGATGGTGCCAGGCTAGGTCCGCCCCGGCGGTGCGACTGAACAGCCATTGCCAACCCACCGCGACCGCCGGCGCGTCGAGCGAAAGCACGGTGGGCCATTGCCACCAGCGGGTCGGATGGTCGAAACGAGCGTTCATGCAGAATCTCCCGGTGCCATTGAACGGCGGAGCGTAACGATGCCGGACCGGATATGAAGGTGCATTTTGGGGTGGCGACGAACTGGTCGCTGGCCCAAAACCGAATTGCCTCCGCCCTCCCGATAGATTGTTTCGCGCCGCCTGCCATGCCGACCGGACCCCGCCGATTGATTTACAACTACGACGCGTGGGGCCCATTTATTCGGCCCGAGACGATCAGCGACCTGCGGGAAAACGTGGACCTCTTTGCCGGCTCGCAGGTGAGCACGGTGATGCTGGGGCCCAATTTCGGGCAGAGCATGGTCTATCCCAGCGCCGTCTCCGAGATGTGCCACTGGCGCAAGCACTCCCCGGAAGAGCGCGCGGAGTTTCACCGGCGCATGGGTCCGCGGTTTGCGCGGGCGTCGGAATGGGTGGCCGCAAAATGGCGCGAGGAGGGCGTCGATGCCTTCGGCGCCTTGGTGCGTTATGTGACGGACAGCGGTCGCGAGGCGTTTGCGACGATCCGCATGAACGATGTGCATTGCCTGACGCTGGAGAATTTCCAAGGGCCCTACACCGACCGGTTCTATCGCGAGCATCCGGAATGCCGATTGCCGCAGAGCGTCGGGCTCAATTACGCGATCCCGGCCGTGCGGGCTCACCGGCTGGCGTGTCTCGAGGAAATGGTGCGACGCTATCCGTTTGGTGGAGTGGAGTTGGACTTTGTGCGGGGCGTGCCATTTTTCCCGGGCGACAGCCCGCCAGCCGAGCCGCACTTTGGCGAACACCCGATCACCTATCCGCGCGACTACAGCGAAGGGGCCTGTCCGATCATGACCGACTTTGTCGGACAGATTCGCGCGATGCTCGACCGGGTCGGAACGGAACTGGGCCGCCGGATTGCCTTGTGCGTCCGCGTGGGCTCAAGCCTGTCGGGATGCCGTCGGGTGGGTCTGGATCCGATCGAGTGGCATCGGCGCGGCCATTTGGATTCTTTGACGGTGGGCCGGTTTCTGCAGCTGCATTATGAGCTGCCGGTGGCGGCGTTCAAACGGGCGCTCCCGGGATTGCCGGTCTACACCACGATTGACTCGTATCTGGCCAGTGAAGTGGAGCATTTTGTCCGGATTTATCCCCGGGATGCCCCCGCGGAGATGTTTCGGGGGGCGGCGGCGGCGCTGTATGCCCAAGGCGCGGATGGGGTCTCGCTGTTCAACATGTATGTGTGCCGCGGGAATCCGCCCGACCCGGAGGGGCGCGAATGGGCGCACGCGGAGCCTCGGGAGATCCTGAGCGAAGTCGGCGACCCGGCCACCTTGGAGGGCACGGCGAAGCTTTATGCGGTCGATGCCGTCTCGCCGTTGTTCAATCATCCGTTTGTCGATCCGCAGGCGACACTGCCCGCGGAGGTGTCCCCGCGCTATCCCCTGGTGACCCGGCTGTTTGTCGGCGAGCAAGATCCCGCCAAGCGCCGGTGCGTGCTGCGGGTCCGGACCGACCGGCCGGCGCCGGGCCGGCGCTACACGGTGCAACTCAACGGGCAGGGGCTGGGTGACGGGGTGGAGGCGACCACGTCGCAGCTCTTCGCCGAGCCCTATGACCAGACGATGCCGGATCCGAAGCGATCGCGGGACTTCGAAGTCAACGGCGCGCACTTGGCGTATGGGGAAAACGAAATCGTGGTGCTCGCGGACGCACCCTTGACGATCACCCACATTGAAATGGCGGTCACGGGCTGAATCCGGCCATGCGCTCGTCCCCGCCCAATCTTTTGTGGATCGTGACCACCCAGTGGCGGGCGGCGGCTTGCGGCTACGCGGGAGACGGCAATGCCGCTTCGCCGGCCGTCGATGCGCTCGCGGCCGCAGGCGTGGACTACACGCAGGCGGTCACGCCGCATCCCTTTGGACCCTTCGCGCGCGCGGCGCTGTTGACCGGCGTGGCGTCGCCGGCGAACGGCGTGCGGGATTATTTTGATCCGCTGCCGGTGAACGCGCGCACGATCGCGCACGAATTAAACGAGTGGGGGTATCACACCGCGTATTTCGGCAAGTGGCACCTTGCGCCGCGCGAACGGGATGAGCCGTTAGTGGGCGAGGCGCATGCGCGCATGGTGGTGCCGCCGGAACGGCGCGGGGGATTCCAGTTTTGGGAAGGTTTTGAGGGCGGATTTTTGCTCAACGATCCTTGGCTGCACGGCACACGGCTGCCAGAGCCGGTGAAGTTTGATGGCTATCAAAGCGATGTCTTGGCGAACCGCGCCGCGGAATACTTGCGCAGCCAAGCCGGCCCGTGGTTTGCGGTGGTGAGCCTCGAGGCGCCGCACCCGCCTTATGCAGCGCCGGCAGCCGGCGCAACGCCGGTGCTCCCAGCCTCGATCGCGCTGACGCCGAATGTCCCGCGCGGCGGTGCGGTGGAAGTGCGGGCAAGGCAAGAGCTGGCGGGTTATTATGCGCATCTCGCCGCGACCGATGCGGCCATTGGCCAATTGGTGGCGGCCTTGCCCGCGGACACGACGATCGTGTTTACCAGTGTGCATGGCGACATGCACGGGGCGCACGGGCTGTTCCGCAAAGGCTGGCCGCACGAAGAGAGCGTGCGGGTGCCCTTGATCGTGCGGCGGCCGGATGAAACCGCGCGTCGCGACGAGGCGGCGGTATCTTTGCTTGATTTGCCGGCCATGATGCGGTCCTGGGCGCGCGGAGAAGCGTGGTCCGGCAACCCTTCGGTCGCCATGATCTCGATGCCAAGCGTGGTGGCGTTGCCCGACCAGTGTGACCGCGAATGGCGCGGGGTGCGCACGCGCGACCGGAAATTGGTGCTCAATGCCGACGGCTCACCGTGGCTGGCGATAGACCTCACGGCCGATCCGCACGAGCAACACAACTTGGCGGCAACCTGCCGCGACGACCCGCGGTTTGCGCCCCTCGTTCAGATGCTGATCTGACCGTCTTCTTCGTAGCCCGGGGTGATCGGTGATGCCGAGTCGCAGCCGAACACCTGCGAGGCCGACATCAGGGTGATGGCGTCGGCCTCCCAGATGACCTCGTTGTTCTGGTTGGCTTCGCTCCAGCGCCGGGCGATTTTCTCAATGTCATTGGCCTGCCGGTCGAACTCGGAATTAATCTGCACGGCAAGGGCGTCCATCGCCGTCTGCGTGCGGGCGCCGAGGTAGGTTTGCTCGCGCTCGCGCAGGCTGATCCAGAGGACGAGCGTAAGCGTGAGACAGGCGACAATGGCGGGCAGCGGCGACCAAGCTGGCGGGCCGTTGCCTTGGGTCATGGCCTCGCGCCAGGCGAGCACCAACCCCACCGCGCCGGCCAGCAGCATGCCGACCGCCATCACCGGTGAAGTCACCGCCGAGGTGCCCCAGGTGTAGACCGCGGGCAGGCCCGCGGCGTGTCCGAGCAGAGTCGTGATGCCGGCGGAACAGGCGAGCGAACCGATGGCGGCTTCCACCAGCAGGCGCAGGCGGGGGGCGGTGCCGCGGCCGCGCCACCAAAGCGAGATGCTGACGAGCGCAAGCACCAGCGAGCTGATCGGCGACATGCGGCCGGGGTGCGGATTGGCCACGCTCAGCGTGTCGCGCACGATGAGCTCGTCGAGGTTCCAGTTGGTTTGGAAAACGTCTTGCGTGAGCGTCAGTGTCGAAAGCGCGAAGGGCACCACCGCCAGCCAGGTCGCGCGCCGCACCTTGAATTCGAGACCCAGCACCAAGGCGCCGAGTAAAAGCAGCGTGACGGCCCCGTTGAATTTGATCGGCTCCATGCTGCCGAACGGGCGCAGCAGCAGATCGCTTTGAAACCACCAACCGAAAATCGAGGCCGCGCCCACCGCCGCCAAAGCCGCAGCCAGAGGCGCGACGATGCGCTCTGGCCACAGCGTCCGTGGCAGTGTGCACGGTGTTTCCATTGAGGAATTTACCCTAACTAGAAACGTGCCCAGCCCCAGCGCAACGAGTTTTTCCCCGCGTCAGGGTGCTTCGGGCGTAGAAGGGGGCGGTTCGGCGGGAGCGGGGTCAGGTGCCGCGGCTTCCCCCTCGGTAGCAGCTTGGCCGAGACTGCGCAGAATATTGGTGGGACCGATCACAAACGCCCACTTCGGCTTGTCCAGCTGGCCGGTGAGCTTCACCTCGAGCACGTTGGACAATGGGCTGAGCACGGCGCCGACCACGCTCTTGAGGATGAACTTGCTTTCCTGGAAGGGGAAAATGCGGGCGTTGAAATCGAGGGTGCCCTGCTCAAGTGCGTAGGTGCCGTGCGCGGAGATGGCGGCGTTGGAGCCCGTGAAATTCACGTCCGGAAACGCGAGATGGTCGCGCTCCACGGTAAAAGTGGTGAGCAGGCGGTTGAAGCGCAGGGAGGTGAAGTTGAGCAGCTCGGAGAGGAGGCCAAGCAAACGGATCTCCCCCAAGCCGCGGCCGCTGAGCTCGGCGTTGCCCGAGCCCGTGAAGCTGAGCGGATCGTCGGGATCGCCCTCGGCGGAGACATCGACGTCGAGCACCACGTTGGTGTTGCGCTGCATGTAGGCGCTGGGGGGCGGCACGGGCTGGCCCCGGCGGCGGGCGAGGTATTCGGAAAGGGTGACGGAAGCCTGCTGCAGGTTGCCTTGCTTGAGGCCGAGGTCGAAGCCGAGCCGTCGGGCGTCGGGCGGCCCCATCACGCGCAGGCGACCCGTGGCTGTGCCGCCGGCGAACCCGGCGGACAGGGAATCGATGAGCACGTCGTTGCCTTCGACGGTGGCGGTGAAATTCACGCCGGTGAGCGGGAAATCATGGAAGGTAAAATCGCCCTGGGTCGTTCCGTGCAGGGCGATTTTGCGACCGGCCTCGCCGACGTAGCCGGCGGCCTCGAGCTGGACCGGAGTCGTGAAGTTGAAGGGAGCGACGACTTCTTCGACCGTAGGTCCAACGAGCCCGGCGGCCACCGCGGGTGAGAGCGAGGACGCGAAGTCGAAATCCATCCGCGCCAGCTGGTGGGTCTCTGGATTGCGATAACGGGTGAAATGGCCGTGCGCCGTGCCGCCGTCGCGATACGCGTGAACCTCCATGGCGTCGTAGTAATTCGGCCGTAGGAAGATCAGCGTGGTGACGTGGTCGAGTGGCACGCCGTTGATCACGGGTTTGGCCCCGTTGGCGTAGACGAAGACGCTGGTGCTTGGTCCGTCGCGCCATCGTCCGGTGACGTCGACCGAGGCATCGGGGGCCGCGGCGGTGAAGTCGAAGTTCGTCCAGAAGTTTTCCCACCAGTCCCGGAACCAAGGGGTCAGGGCCATGGGCCGGAGCTGGCCCGTGAGGAGAAAGCGATAACGGTGGGTGGCGAGCTCGTGCTCGTAAGTGCCTGTGGCAAAATTGTCCCCGATGCTGGCCGCGGCGTGATCGGCCTTGAACCAACCGTCGGCGACCCGGATGTGGCCGCCGATGCGCCTGAAGGTCACGCCGTAGGCGAGGACATTCTCGGCGGCGACCTGCCCCTCCACTGATTTGAACTTTCCGCCCGGGGCGAAGGCCAGGTCGACGTCGAACCGCGGGGCGGTGGTGAAATCGAGGAAGGGCCGGATGTCGCGTCCCACCCCTCGGCTGATCATGCTCATGAGCGCGGGATCGAACCGGCCGGTCGCGTGCAGCGACGCGGTGCGGGCCGGTGGATCCAACGTGCCAGCCAGGGCCACGGGCTCGGTGCCGATCCGTGCGACGAGTGTGGTGTCGAGCGCGGAGGGGCCGGCAAAACGCACGGTGGAGGAGAGGTGTCGCACCATCACGCCGGCCACGGCGACGGAGCGGGCCTCGATTTCAGCGCGTTGGGGCGTGAACTCGATTTGATCAGTGGCGATGCGGGCGCGCAGGGTGGTGCGCAGGCGGTCGATGGTGACGCCCTCCGGCAGGCGCAGGCGGTCGGTGGAGGCGGAGATGCGGGCGAAAAACGGTTCGGTGGTGCGCAGCGGGATGCGCGTGCTGGCAAGGAAGGGTCCGGCGGCAAAGCGGAAAGCGCCCGTGGGTTGATACCCTTGGCCGCTCAACACGATGCGGGCGATGGCCCCGAATTTCTCGGAAGGCCGCAGGGTGAGATCCATCCGCCCGTCCTGCAGGCCGTCGAGCGGTCTCGTGATCTCCGGCAGCCGTCGGCAGATCGCGGGGTAGGATCGCGCCAACAGTTCGATCACGGGGGTCCTTTCGGCGGAGCCGAAGTGGCTGAGGTCGAGTGTGCCGCGCGCGCTGATCGCGACGCCGGCCAGGTGGGTCGTGAGGTGCGAGATTTCCAGCACCTCACCTTGGGGCACGACGGTCAGGTCGGCATTGGCCACCAACACCTCGTTGCGGCCGGAGTCGGAGAGCATCGCGGGCACGCTGAGGCTGATGCCGCTGGCACGAAGTTCGACCGGCTCGAATTGGCCGGCGAGAAGCGCCCACGGATCGAGCTTCACGTAGAGGGACGCCACCCGGACGACCGGCTCCTCGAAGGTGGGCAGCGAGAGTTCCAGATTCTCGACCAGCACCTGGCCCGTGGGGTCAAAGGTCGTGCGGCCGAGCTTGGCGCTGACGCCGGAGTTCTCGAGCGGTCGCTCCATGGAGCGGAGCAAAAACCCCGGCACCGGCAGCTGTTTGTCGACCGCGATGTAGGCCTGTCCGGCGAGCAGGGCGACGAGCAACAGCCACACCGCCCAGCAGGTGAACGACAGCAGGCAGTGGACGCAGAATCGTCCGCCGCGCTGACAAAGCTGCAGCCAGGGTTTCATGTCCGGTTCCGGCCTGGGGCGGTTCCGCGCGGCATGGGATCAGGGTTGCGCGGTCGGGGTGGGGGCGGGCGCCGCGGAGGCGGTGGATTCGGCGGCTGGGTCGGTCGCGACGTCTGCGCCGGGATCCTTGCTGCCGTAGGTCAGCTGCCACAGTGCGTCGAGGAAGTCCTGGTTGACGGTGAAGACCACGCCGAGCTCGGGGGAACCGGCATATTGCAGATCGCCGCCGACGCGTTCGGTGAGCATTAGCGATTGGGTCTCGGTCTGCTCGCCACTGCCGCCGGGCAGCATCACGGTGGCGTCGATGCGCCAACGCCAGCGGCGGTCAATGCCGCCGGCAAAGAACGTCGGCGGGAAACCATCCCGCACGAGTCGCTTCGCCTCCAGGCGGCGCAGACTGGCCAACACGGTTTGTTCCGCGGCGGTCGGGGTATCGAGCGGGTGGTCGAGAATGACGGAATTGTCGGCGAGGTCGGTGATCTTCAGCGCGGTGAACCGGGCCGTGTCGGGCAGTTCGCGCAGGAGGCGCTGCCGGTAGGCGAGCGGGTCGGGGGCGGTGCGGGCGACGAGGGCCTCGTCAATCTGGTAAACAAACCGGGCGCTGCCGAGGCGCGCATAGGCGTGACCATCGCGCGTGGTGGGCAGACCGATTTGCAGCGTAGCGGTGCTGGTCGTGCCGCCGGCGGCGAATGTCAGGGTGATTTCGCGCTCCGGTCGGTTGAAGCCCCAGGCCTCGAGGTCGGCGTCGCTGGGGGCATCGCTGACGAATTTTTCCGCCGAGAGGCGGCGCAGGGTGTCAATGAGCTGGCGCACGGACTCGGCGGCGGCGGGCAGCAATTGCGGGCTCTGCTGGCCGCTCCGGCGCACGACCTGCCAGGTGCCGGCCCCCTGTGCGCCGGTCTCAAGTTGCTGCAGCGTGAGATCGGGTTGATTGGGCGCGGCCAGCGTGACGGCGGTGACGTTGCCGGCGTCGAAGTCGAGGATGCGGGTTTCGCGCAGAATCTCCTGCGCATTGCGCAGGGCGTCCACGAGGGCGGCGGGCACGCTGACGGTGAACGCCGTGGCCTTGCCCTCCAGCGTGGCGTTGAACTCGACATCGGCGCGCTGCGCGGGGGCGGCGCCGGCATCGGTGGCGATGGCGGTCGCACCGATTTCGGCGCCGAGGATCAGGGTTTCACGGCGGTTATTGCCCTCGAGCGTGATGCGGAGGCCGGTGTAGACCGCGGGATTTTCCGGGGTGGAGCCGGCCGGAATGAATTTTTGCACGCGCAGGGAGTTGAGCGCGTTGATGGTCAGCTCGACGGCGGTCTTGCTTGCCCGCGCGATGATCGGCGCCTCGAAGGCCCAGCGGTTGCCGTCGCGGCGGATGCGCACGCGGAGATTGGCGGGATTCTGCAGCGCGAGTGAGCGGGCCTCGAAAACCGGGATGGAGAAGACGTTGTCGGCACGGAGGTCCTCCACCGGCAGGTTCAGGCTGCGGGCGAGACTGAGGTTGACGACGTGGACGCGCTGGCGGTCGGGCGAGAGGATGTAGAGGCGGTTGCCGACCTTGGTCTCGTCGCCGATTTCCAGCGTGACCGGCGCCTCGTTTGAGCCGGTGGTGAACGCAAGGGTGAGGCGCGGCTCGGCGAGCCCGTAGTCGGCGAGCGACTGTTTGTTTTTTTCCAGATCCGCGACGCTGAAGCTCGTTTCGTGTTCGAGGAATTGCAGCTCGTTGATGATGCGGTTGACGGCGTGGGGATTGGCGGGCCACTCGATCGGCTCGGTCAGGGACCAACTGTCGCCGGCGCGCTGGAGTGCGATCGGGGCAAGGCCGGGCCCGGTGATGCGCAAACCCTGGATGTCGGCGGTCTCCGCGCCGAGCACGCGACGGCGGGCCTCGAGGGCGACGGCATCCGTGCGCCAGCCGCGCTCGAATTTGAAGATGAAGAAAAAAAGCGCGACGTTGAGGAAGACGAGGACGAGGGTGACTTTGGTGCGCATGGCGGGATCCTAGTTGCGGCGGGACCAGTAGACGAAGAGCCCGAGGAACGCCGCGGCGATCGGCAGGGCGAAGATCAGGCTGTAGCGGAGCTTGAGGAGCTCGGCCTGGCTGAGCGAGAGCTGGAAGCGCTCGATGGGCCGGGCGGGGATGTTGAGCTGGGTGTCGCGGTCGATGGCCCAGTTCACGGCGTTGAGGAAAAGGTTTTGGTTGCCCGGGCTGGCGATGCGGTAGTTGGCGACGAGGTCATCGGTGCCGATGACGACGAGGCGGCCGCTGCGTACGCTGAAGGGCAGGTTGTTGCGCACCTGCACGCGCTCGGAGACGGTGATGACGCCGAGGCGGTTCGCCGGCGGGAGGTTGGGCAGGCCCTTCAGGTCGACGCCGCGATCGTATTCCGGCAGCCGGCGCTGGCGGTAGCTGACTTCGCCCCACGCGGTGGTGGACGTGGCGGCGAGCACCGACACTTCCAAGCCGCTGCCGTCGGCCCGGCCCGGATCCGGTCGCACGCTGCGGCAGAGGCCGAGCCGCAGCGGGACTTTGTAGTCGAGCAGGGTCTGCGTGATGGGGTGGGCCTGAAAATTGCGGATGATGAGGTCGCCGTTGTCGGCGAAGCTCGCTGGGTCCGTGTCGTAGATCACCACGTCGTCGGCGAGCACGCCCCAGTCGTAGAACAGGTCGTCCAGGCCATGGGCCATGCCGGGCGTGAGGAGCACGATAAGCCGCCCCTCGCGTTTGTTGAGGTATTCGCGCAGCTGCTCCTGTTCAAACGCATCGTAGCGGCCCTGCGGGGCGGCGGCGATGACGAGGTCGGCGTCCTCCGGCACGGTGCGCGCGGTGCTGAGCTGGAGGAAATCCACCGCGAAGTTGCGCAGGCGCAGCTCGTCGTTGAGCGCGGAGAGACCTCGGGCGGCATCCACATCGTCGGGTCGCAATTCGCCGTGGCCGGTGAGGAAGTAGATCTTTTTGCGCTCGGGATTGGAGACGCTGAGGATGGCGGCGGTCAGCGCCTGTTCGCCGCGGAAGTCGGTTTTCTCGCGATCCTTCACGCCATAGAGTTCGGCGAGGGAAACCTGCTGGCGCTGGTCGCCGCAGATGAGGAGGACAATATTCGGCTGGTCGATGCCGAGTTGGTCGGCCTCGCGCCGTTGCTGGTAGACGTCAATGAACTCGACGGAAATCGGGCCGTTGGGATTGGCCTCGGCGACATAGCGGTATTCGCCGAGCACGCCGCGCAGGTCGCGGTAGGCTTGGGCGATGTCGGCGTCTTCGTCGGTCTCGGTGAGCGTGACCACGATGCGGACCGGGCGCTGCAGGTTGAGAAGGTAGGACTTGGTCTCGGGCGACAACGAATAGCGCTGATGGGCGGTCAGGTCGAAGCGCCAGGCGTGGTTGCGCGCGAGGTAGTTGAGCCCGCCGAAGAGGGTCAGGAACAGCACGGCCTGCAGCACGAGGTTGCACGTGCGGATCCAGCGGGCGGTGCGAAAGCTGTCGGGCGAAAACATGGTCAGTTGTGCAGCAGCTTGGCCTCGACGCTCAGGATGCTGAAGATCAGCGCGAGCACGGTGCCGCTGAGGTAGAACAGCAGTTGGCGGGTGTCGACAATGCCACGGGTGAAGTCCTCGCGATGCTGGATGATCTGCGCGTAGTTCACGATTTCGCGCGCCGGGTGCAGCACGTCGCGGTCAAGCCAGGTGGCGCTCTGCAGGAAGCCCAGGCCGAAGATGAGCGCGAAGAGGAGGGTGAAGCCGAGGATGCCGGCGACGGCCTGGTTGCGGGACAGCGAGCTGGCGAAGACACCGATGCCGATGAAGAGCAGGCCGGAGACGGTGATGAAGGTGTAGCCGCCGATGAGCGGACCGGGGTCGAGAAAACGGGCGTCACCGGCGAACCGGTGCAGGATGTAGAAGAACCCGCCGGTTGAGGCCCATAGCGCCATGTAGAGCAAGTAGGCGGCGAAATACTTGCCGAGCACGACTTCGGTGGTGGTCACGGGCGTGGTGAGCAGGGTCTCGATGGTTCCGAGGCGACGTTCCTCGGCGAGGCACTTCATCGTGAGCAGCGGCACCATGAAAAGCACCGGAAACCAGAACACCTGGAAGAACACGTGGGCGGGCGAGACCTCCTGCGCGGCGCGGCTGTAGTCCTGCAAGATGCCGGTGAAGAAAAACCCCATGACCGCGAGGAACAGCGTGGCCGCGATGTAGGTGCTCGGGTTGACGAGCAGCATGCGGACTTCATGGCTGAGCAAGGTGAAGAAATGGCGCATGGTCAGGCGGGTTTGAGCTCCTCGGCGGTGACATCCCAGCTGCGGCGCGTGGCGGCGAGAAACACGTCCTCCAACGTGGGCTGGGCGCGGCTGAGCGCGCGCACACGCAGGCCGGCGGCGGCGAAACTCGCCAGCAGGGATTCACCAAGGTCGTCGTCGCAGCGGGTGGTGAGCAGGTAGGTGCGAAAGCCGGCCGCGTCGGGTTCGCCGGTTTCCTTCACCTTCAGGGTTGCTTCGGTGGCGGTGAGAATTTCGGCGACGCGCGCGAGATCTCCGGCGGCCTCCAAGGCGTAAGAGGAATGCCCGAGCACCGTGCGGCGCAGCTCGGCGGGGGTGCCTTGCGCGACGATGCGGCCTTGGTTGATGATGAGCACCCGATCACAGGTCACCTCGATCTCGGGCAGGATGTGGCTGGAGATGATGACGGTCATGCGCCCGCGCAGGCTGGCGATGAGGTCGCGGACGATGAGGATCTGATGCGGGTCGAGGCCGATCGTCGGCTCGTCCATGATGATGACCGGCGGCTCGGCGAGAATGGCCTCGGCGATGCCGACGCGCTGGCGGAAGCCCTTGGAGAGTTTGCCAATAATCTTGTGCCGGACGCGTTTCAGATCGCAGAGCTCGAGCACCTCATCGATGCGCGGTCCGAGCTTGGAGCGCGGGATCTCCTTCAGCCGGCCGCGAAAATAAAGGTATTCCGAAACCCGCATGTCGTCCGGCAGCGGGTTGTTTTCCGGCATGTAGCCGATGAGGCGTTTGACCGCGTCCGGTTGCGAGGCGACCGGTTTGCCGCAGATGGCGACGCGCCCCGAAGTCGCGGGCAGGTAGCCCGTGAGAATGCGCATCGTGGTGGACTTGCCGGCGCCGTTGGGCCCGAGAAACCCCAAAATCTCGCCGCGCCGCAGGGTGAAGCTGATGCCGTTCACCGCCGGGAGGCCTGCGTAGGACTTCACGAGGTCGGCGACTTCGATGGCGGGGACGGGTTCGGACATGGAGGAGGAAGTGATGCTGGACGGGGGCGGCGGAAGCTCAACCCACTTTCTCGAGTGTGACTTCGCCGGCGCTAAATCGTTGCATCCGACCCCGTTTGTCGCGCAGCAGGAGCGAGCCTTGGGCGTCGATGCCGGCGGCGGTGCCCTCGATACGCTGGGTGCCGTTGAGGACGGCGACGGGGCGGTCACGCAGGGAGTCGTGGCGCCCCCATGAGTCCAAGAGCAGGGCCTCGTGGGCGCCGGCGATGAACTGGTTGTAGGCTAGGAGCACGCGGCCGATGAGCGCCGCGGCGAAATGATTCAAGTCGATCGCCTTGCCGGCCTCGGCGGCGAGCGAGGTGGCGCGGCGGGCGAGGTCGTTGGGCCAGCTGCCCGCAGGTTGGTTGACGTTGAGGCCGAGCCCGAAGACGAGGTCGCGCATTTGGTCGGAGTCGATGCGGGCCTCGGTGAGCATGCCGCCGGCCTTGCGGCCGTCGAAGACGATGTCGTTGGGCCATTTCAGTCCGGCGGTCACGCCGGTGAGCGTGCTGACGAGTTCGCAGATGCTGACGCCCATCCACAGCGTGAACGTGGGCATGCGCTGCGGGCTGACATGCGGCCGGAAGCCGAAGCTGACGTAGAGGTTGCCGTGGTCGCCGCTGACCCAGGTGCGGCCGAAACGGCCGCGTCCGCGCGTCTGTTCGCGCGCCAGCACGACGAAGGGCGCGGGCCGGCCGGCGGCAAGCTGGCGGGCGGCTTCGTCGTTGGTGCTGTCGACGGTATCGAGCACGGTGAGCGGGCAGGCGCGCTTGCGCGATTCCAACAGCGCCGAGATGAACGTGGCGTGCAGGTGGTCGGGGCGTTTGCCGAGCCGGTAGCCCTGGGACTTCTTGCCCTCGAACTCGAAGCCTTGAGCGCGAAGTTTTTCCATGTATTGCCAGACCGCGACGCGACTCATGCCCAGGCGGCGCGCGAGGGCGGCACCGGAGACAAAATCGGGCGCCGCGCCGGTGAGTTCGCGGAGAATGACGAGTTCGGTCTGGGACATGCGGAATGGAGCGTTGCCACTACAACCCGCGAGGGCAGAGTGGCGCAAATGTCATTTGCAGAATTTGCCGCCTCGCTGACCGCCGCCCAACCGCCCGTGGGAGTCACCCCGGCATTGGCGGGGTTGTGGCACGACGGCGCGGGTTACTGGGACGGGGCGCACCGGTGCGTGCAGGACGACAGCTCGGCCGAGGGTGCTTGGGTGCACGCCTACCTCCACCGCAAGGAAGGTGATGCCGGCAACGCGGCTTACTGGTATGCCCGCGCGCGGAAACCAGTTGCTGATGGCACGCTCGACGACGAGTGGCAGGCGATTGCCCAGACGTTGCTCGGCGCCTGAACCGCGCTTACTCCTTGCGGCGGTAACCGGTTTCAAATCCGCGTGCGTAGATGTCACGGGTCGCCTCGCGAATCGCCTTGGCGTTTTCCGGATCGGTGAGACTCATGTCGCGCGCTGATTCGTTTAACTCGGAGACATTGCGCAGACGTTCGTCCTCGGCGTAGCGCATGAGGGCGTAGGACTCGGCGCTCATGCCAAACAAGGGAATGGTGTAGCGATTCAGCGCCTGGCCGGTCTCGGACAGGTAACGCATCTTCGCGAGCTCGCCCAACCCCTTCTGGGTGTAGATGTCGATCTCGCGGAAGACCGGGGGCTTTTTCTCCTGCACGACGTAATCAGGCAGGCGAACGATATGGTTGCGCGGTTTGTCGACCTCGCGCAGGTCGACGGGGTCGCCGTTCTCATCCTTTTCCACCGGCTTCGGCGGGTTGTATTTCGGCATCCCGGCGGCAAGCGCGGCGGCCACCCCGGGGGAGACGGCGCGGGTATTGCGCGCCGGGGCTTCGTCGGCCGGGGTCTCGGCGGTCTGGGCCGATGCCGTGAGGGCCAGAAGCAAGGTCGCCGTGAGGGCAGCGATGGGTCGGCGGGAGATCATGCTGATGGGAAAGCGCCTGAGCGATTGGGTTCCTTGCCGCGAATGCTGGAGGGCCCCGGGCGCCGAGGCAAACGCAACCTACTCAGGCGCGAATCTGACCGGTGCCGGTGCCCAGCCATTTGTAGGTGCACAGTTCCCGCAGGCCCATCGGACCGCGCGCGTGCAGTCGGTCGGTGGAAATGCCGATTTCCGCGCCGAGGCCGAACTCGAAGCCGTCGTTGAACCGCGTGCTGGCGTTCCACAGCACGGCGGCGCTGTCGACGGCGGTGAGGAATTTCCGCGCGGCCGCGGCGTCGGCGGTGACAATGGCCTCGGTGTGGCCCGAGCTGTCGCGGTTGATGGTCGCAATGGCCTCGTCGAGCGAATCAACGATCCGCACGGCGAGGATTTGCGCGAGAAACTCGGCGGTGTAGTCCGCGGGCGTGGCGGCGACGTGCGGCCGGCCGGCGGCGGCCAGGATCGCAGCGGAGGCTTCGTCGCAGCGCAGCTCGACGTCGGCCGCGGCGGTGAGCGAGCAGGCGGCGGCAGGCAGGAAGTTGGCGGCGACGTCGCGGTGCACGAGCAGCTGTTCCGCCGCGTTGCACACGCCCGGGCGCTGGGTCTTGGCGTTGACGAGAATCTTCTCCGCCATCGCGAGGTCCGCGTTCTTGTCGACGTAGACGAAGCACACGCCGGTGTAGTGCTTGATGACGGGGATGGTGCTGTTTTCCGCGACGAAGCGGATCAGGCCCTCGCCGCCGCGGGGTATGATGCAGTGCACGAGCGAATCGAGCTTGAGCAAGGTGCTCAGGGCGGCGCGATCCGGGGTCGGAATGAGCTGCACGGCGTCCGCGGGCAGGCCGGCGTCGGCCAAGGC
>JAPOIC010000039.1 GCA_029979145.1 Opitutaceae bacterium | reverse complement strand
GCTTGGCCATCTCGGCGCTCTCAAAAATCTCGTGCAGGGTGACGCGAACGGAGACGGCCGGCTTCTTGTCGGCGGCGTTGTCCTCCTGCTCCGAGGAATCGGCGTCGAGGCCGTGGGCGGCGACGAACTTGGCACGGGCGGACTCGTCGGCGAGGAACTTGTGGCGCTCTTCGTTGCCCTCGCGGATGCGGGCGAGGTAGCGCGGCAGGGCGTGGGTCTCGGGGTGCTGGGCCTCGAGGTATTCGGCGAGTGACGCGCCGAAGCGTGAGACGCCCGCGCCGAGCTTCTCCAGCGCGGCGAGATTTTCGACAATCTTGTCGATTTGCGCGGGCGCGAAGACGTGGTTGTCCTTCAGGCGCGTGAGCACGACGTCCTCGGAGCCGAGCTCGAGCAGGATGCGGTTGAGCTGCTCGTCGTTGTCGATGTATTGCTCGCGCTTCTTGCGCTTGATTTTGTAGAGCGGCGGCTGGGCGATGTAGACGTAGCCTTGGTCGAAGAGGCCGCGCATCTGGCGGTAGAGGAACGTCAGCAACAGCGTGCGGATGTGCGAGCCGTCGACGTCGGCGTCGGTCATGATGATGACCTTGTGGTAGCGGGCCTTGGTGGTGTTGAAGGCGGACTCGTCCTCGCCGGTGCCGATGCCGGTGCCGATGGCGGTGATGAGGGTGCGGATTTCCTCGTTGTTGAGGACCTTGTCGAGCTGGGCTTTCTCGGAATTGATGAGCTTACCGCGGAGGGGGAGGATGGCTTGGAAGCGGCGGTCGCGGCCCTGTTTGGCGGAGCCGCCGGCGGAGTCGCCCTCGACGATGTAAAGCTCGGTGAGGGCGGGGTCGCGCTCGGAGCAGTCGGCGAGCTTGCCGGGGAGGCCGCCGCCGGAGAGGGCGCCCTTGCGGATGGTCTCGCGGGCCTTGCGCGCGGCCTCGCGGGCGCGGGCGGCGTTGAGGCCCTTGTCGAGGATGCGCTTGGCGACGGACGGGTTGGTCTCGAAGTGCAGCATCAGGCCCTCGTAGGAGGCGGAACCGACGATGCGCTCGACCTCGGGGGAGAGGAGCTTGACCTTGGTCTGCGACTCGAACTTCGGGTCGCTGTGCTTGATGGAGATGACGGCGGCGAGGCCCTCGCGCACGTCGTCGCCGGTGATCTGCGGGTCCTTGTCCTTGAGGAGGTTGTTGGACTTGGCGAACTGGTTGATGGCGCGGGTGAGCGCGCTGCGGAAACCGGAGAGGTGGGTGCCGCCGTCAGGGTTGTGAATCGTGTTGGTGTAGCAGAGGACTTGGTCGTTGTAGGAGTCGTTGTATTGGAGCACGACCTCGACGTGGATCTCGACGGGTTTGTCGTCGATGGTTTCCGACACGATCTTGGTCATGCGGATCGGCTTGGGGTGGAGTGACGTCTTGCCGGTGTTGAGCTGGCGCACGAACTCCTCCACGCCATCCTTGTAGTAATAGGTCTCGGGCTTGGCGTTGGTGGGGCGCTCGTCGAGGAAGACGATCTCGAGGCCGGAGTTGAGGAACGCGAGCTCACGCAGGCGTTGGGCGATGCGGTCGGCGACGAAGACGGTCGTCTCGCGGAAGATTTCCGGGTCGGGCTTGAAGGTGATGTAGGTGCCGGTGCCGCGGGCCTTGCCGATGACCTCGAGCTTTTTCACGGTCTGGCCGCGCTCGAACTTCATGTGGTGCACCTGGCCGCCGCGGGAGACCTCGACCTCGAACCATTCGGAAACGGCGTTGACGCACTTGGCGCCGACGCCGTGCGTGCCGCCGGAAAACTTGTAGCCGCCCTGGCCGTATTTGCCGCCGGAGTGCAGCGTGGTGAGCACCAGCTCGACGCCGGGGAGACCGGACTCCTTGTTCAGGTCGACCGGGATGCCGCGGCCGTTGTCGCGGATGGAGATGGAGCCGTCGACGTGGATGTTGACCTCGATTCGGGAGCAGTGGCCCGCGAGGTGCTCGTCGACCGAGTTGTCCAAGACTTCCGAAACGCAGTGGTGAAGCGCCCGCTCGTCGGTGCCGCCGATATACATGCCGGGCTTTTTGCGCACGGCTTCCAAGCCCTTGAGCTGGCCGAGTTGGTCGGCGTTGTAGGCGTTGGGATTCGCGGGATTTTGAGCGGGTTTTTCGGAGTCGGCAGAGTCGGACATGAAAGGGTTTGGTGGGCTGATTTTCGGAAAGGAAAAATGTTGTTCGACGAGGCTCTCCACGCGAGGGTTTTTTTAGGAAAAAACCCGGTCCAGAAGGCCGTTATTTTGCCGTATACGGGACAGTTTCATTTGACCGGTAGGGGGACACCGGCAAGCTGGCGCCCACCATGCGGAATCCGGTCCTTGAAACGCTGCTCATCCTCCAAGATCGCGACCTGAAACGCCTGGGACTGGAGGCGCAATTGCGGGCGATCCCCGGGGAGGTGGCGCTGGTGGAGCAGAAGATCGCCGCGGAGAAGGCGGCGATCGACACGGCGCGCGACGAATTACGGCAGTTGGAATCCCGGAAAAAGCTGTTGGAGACCGAGATTGGCTCCGCCGAGGAGAAGGCCGCGAAATACCGCACGCAGCAACTGTCGGTGAAGAAGAACGACGAGTATCAGGCCTTGGGCCACGAGATTGAGACCACCGAGAAGGCGATCAGTGAACTCGAGGGCCAGGAACTCGAGGTGATGTATGCCATCGACGCGGCGAAGGAGCGATTCAAAGCCGCAGAAGAGGTGCTGAAAGCGAATATTTCCGGCCATGAGTCCCGCATCGCCACGCTGCGCGAGCGCGAGACCAGCCTGAAGGCGGAGCACGCGACCGTTTCCGGCGAGGTGCAGACCGCGCGCGGCCCCGTGGGCGAGCCGGCGTTGCGGCTCTATGACCGCATTGCGGCGCGCCAGATGCCGGTGGTCAGCCCGCTGCAGGGCGGGAAGTGCGGCGGGTGCCACCTGAAGGTTTCCTCCGAGGTCGAATCGGCCGCCCGGGGCAAGTCCGTCGACACCCAACTCGCGACTTGCGACCAATGCGGGCGCATCGTTTATTGGGAATCCTAGTTTTGGGGCCTGATTGTCGCTCCAGGTTCTTTGATCCACACGGCGCGGGTAATGCCGCGCCAGTCAGACCTTGGAGAGGAAAGTCCGGACACCACCGGGCAGGATGCCGCGCGAGGGCGACCAAGCGCGGGAGGCGGGCGTCAAGGCCCGTTGACGGACAGTGTCACAGAGAACAAACCGCCCTTCGACTCGGCGCGCTTCGGCACGCCGGCTCAGGGTAAGGGTGAAAAGGTGGAGTAAGAGCCCACCGCGTCCCGTGTGAGCGGGGCGGCACGAAAAACCCCATCCGGTGCAAGGCAAAATAGGAGACTGGGCGGCCCGTCCATTAGTCTCGGGTATGCCGCACCCCGCGTTCGCGGGGCAAATCCGCCGTGAGGCGGAAGTGAGAGAAATGACAATCGAATCCCGCGCGAGCGGGAGGAACAGAATCCGGCTTATCGGCCCCAAAACTAGACTCTTTTTTGCGGGCCGCCGCGCGTCCGGGCTTAGAAGCCCGTGGCGGCTTGGTCGGCGGCACGGTCGGCGGCGGTGGTCAGCTCGCGCCACTTGGTAATGCCGTAGGGATTGTCCGTGTCGAAATTCTCCACGTTCGAGCCCACCAGATCAAGGACTTGGCTCGTGAGCTCGGTGCGCTGGTCGCGCACCTTGGCGAGGATGGTCGACGACTCTTCCCGTTCGTAGACGTGCAGCGCCACCATTCCGGCCAGCAGGCCGGCAAACAGCAGGCCAAGGAGGATGAGGAACCGGAATCTGAGCGGCATGGACGACGAAATTGTGGCGGCATTGCGGCGCATCCCTTGGGTTCTAGCAAGCTTGGGAAGGAAAATACCGTTGACTCAGGCAGCGCGGTTTGAGTGTTTGGCCAACCATTTAATTCGAATCTCCCATGGCCAACACCAAATCTGCCATCAAAGCCCAGCGCAAAACCGTGCGCCAGACCGACCGTAACAAGGCGACCAAGACCCGCCTCAAGACCCTGCACAAGAAGCTGCTGACCGCCGTGCAAGGCGGTGACGCCGCCGCCACCAAGGCCGCCGCCTCCAGCTACGTTTCCGCGATGGACAAGGCCGTGAAGTCGGGCGTCGTGCACAAGAACGCCGCCAGCCGCGCCAAGGCCCGCGCCGCGAAGCACCTCGGCGCCAAGTAATCGGCGCCGTATCGTTTCTCCGCCCGCACCTGCTTGGTGCGGGCTTTTTTTTGCCTGGGTCCGCTGATGTCCCAGCACGGGTGTTAAATTCGACTTCGTAAACCCCGCTGCAGCTGCCTATCCGTATCCCCCGATGACGCCGCCCCCCGACCGAGTTCGCCGCCGCTTCCTGGACTGGAAGCAGCCCCTGCTCCCGCAGGCGGTGGAGGCGCTGTCGGGAGATTGGGCCCGGGAGGGCGCGCTGGATTTGTCGGATCAACTGGTGCTCGTGCCCACGCGCCAGGCCGGACGGCGATTGCGAGAGGCGCTCGCCGCCCATGCCGCGGTGGCCGGGCAGGCGGTGTTTCCGCCGCGCGTTATGACCTTGGAAACCTTGGTGGCGGAAGCCGCGCCGGCTGAAAACGAGGCCTCCCGCCTTGAGTCGCAACTGGCGTGGATCCGGGTCGTGCGCGATGCCGACCTTGGCGCGCTGCGGGCGTTGTTTCCCATCGACCCGCCGGAGCGCAGCTTGGCGTGGGCGCGGGGACTGGCGGCGGAGTTTGCAACGCTGCAGGATCGGTTGGCGGAAATCGGCCTGCGGTTGGGCGACGTGCCGAAACGGTTGGGCGATGGATTTCCCGAAGCCGCGCGCTGGCGGCAGCTCGCCGAGTTGGAGCGCCGGCACGATGATGTGCTGGCGAACGCCGACCGTCGCGATGCGACCGCGGCGCGTCTGACGAGCATTGAGCAAGCAGCGCCGCCCGCCGGGATCGCCCGCGTGGTGCTGGTCGCCACGCCCGATCCGCGGCCCGTGGCCTTGACGCTGCTGGCGCGCTACGCTGCTCAACTGCCCGTGGAGATTTTGATCTTTGCCGCGCCTTCGGAAGTCGACGCGTTTGACGCCTGGGGTCGGCCGCGACCCGAGGTCTGGGCCGTGCACCCGTTGTTGGAGCGGGAATTTGCCGATGGGGTTGAGTTGTGTGCCGATCCCGACGCGCAGGCCCGGCGCATGGCGGACCTCGCCCAAGCTTACGCGGGTGAAACCGGCGTCCTGGCTGCGGGGGTGTTGGATCCGGAGATCATGCCGGCGTTGGAAGGGGCGCTGCGCGGCGCACAGGTAGACGCCTACAATCCCGAGGGCCGGGCCCGGCGCGGCGACCGGCTGTTTCAACTTTTGCAGGCGCTGGCGGATTTTGCCCGGGCTGACACCGCGGCGCAGGTGGCGGCGCTGGCGCGGCAACCGGATGTCTTGGCGGCGCTGGCCGGGGCGGGGCGGGAGGCGTTTTCCGTCGCTCGCTTTTTGACCGAAATGGATCGCGTGCAGGCACGCCACCTGCCGGCGGACCTGGCCGGCCTGCGCCGGCACTGGCGCGGGGGCGAGGAGTTGGCGCGCTTCGCCGCCTGGCACCAATCGCTGCGGCGCGGACCGTTTCCCGACAACGTCACCGCGGTGCTCGCGGACATCTTCGCGGGGGAAAGATGGGATGCCGGCCGGCCGGAGGAAGCGGCGCTCGCCGCGGCCGCGCAGGCGTGGGCCGAGGTGGCCGGTGAAATTGCGGCCGCGGCCGCGCTCGGGGGCCTGAGCCGCGAGGAGGCTTGGGATCTCGCGCTGCGTTCGTATGGCGAGACGATGGAGTTTCCGGACAAGGCGCCCGGAGCGTTGGAACTGCAAGGCTGGCTCGAACTGTTGTGGGAGGCCGCGCCGCACCTGGTCTTGGCCGGGTGCAATGACGGTCGGGTGCCCTCGGTGGTGGCCGATGACGCGTTCATGCCGGAAACCCTGCGGGAGCAGCTGGGGCTCAAGACCAACGCCATGCGCTTTGCGGTCGACGCCTATAATCTTCACGCCCTTTCCGCCTCGCGGGCGGGTCGCGGCCGGTTGGACGTGCTGCTGGGCCGCACGTCGGCTAGTGGCGAGCCGTTGCGACCCTCACGCTTGCTGTTGCGTTGTGCCGACGCCGATCTGCCCGGTCGGATCGCGCACCTCTTTCGCGAATTGCCGACGGATGCCGCGAACTTGGCGTGGACGCGACCGTGGTTGCTCACGCTGCCGGTGGCAAAGGTGCCGGATCGGCTGGCGGTCACGGCCTTGCGTGCGTGGCTGGACTGTCCCTTTCGTTTTTACCTGTCGCGGATCGCCGGGCTGGAGGCGGTGAACGCGGCGAAGGTCGAGCTCGACGCGATGGACTTCGGCACGTTGTGCCATGGCGCCTTGGAGGCCATGGCGCGCGAAGCGGCGCTGCGCGACAGCACGGATCCGGCGGTGTTGAAGAAATTCCTACTCGAGGCGCTGGATCTGGCAGCGACGCGCCAGTTGGGCCGCGAGCTGTCCCTGCCGCTTGTCGTGCAGTTGGAGTCGGCGCGCCAGCGCCTGGCGGCGGCGGCCGACCTGCAGGCGCAACTGCGGGCCGAGGGCTGGGTCATCGAGAGGGCGGAGTGGAAATTCGAAATCCCGATCGGTGGCTTCACCGTGGTGGGGAAAATTGATCGCATCGACCGGCACGAGGAGACGGGCGAGCGGCGGCTCATCGATTACAAGACCTCCGACACGCCGGTAAATCCCGCCGAGGCGCACCTGCGAAGTCTGCGCACCGGCGAGGCGCCGGCGGCATGGGCCGTCTGGGCCGGGTCCGGCAAGCCGCGGGTTTGGCGCGACCTGCAGCTGCCCCTTTATGCGCGCGTCGTGGCGACGGAGTTTCCGGATGCACCGATGACGTGCGGCTATTTCAACCTGCCGCGCGCGGCGACCGAAACGGCATTGGAGTTGTGGAGTGACTTTGATGCCGGTTTGGCCGCGTCCGCCTGGGCCTGTGCCGAAGGCGTGGCGGCGGCGATTGCGTCGCGCGAGTTCTGGCCGCCGCGCGAATTGACCGGGCGCGAAGCGGAATACGACGATTTCGCGACGCTGTTTCATCGCGGCGCGGCGGCGAGCGTGGCGTGGCCAGGGGCCGGCGAGGAGGGCGGCGCGTGAAGATCGGTCACCAGATGATTCTCGCGTCGGCGGGGTCGGGCAAAACCTACGCCCTGACCAACCGGTTCGTGCGTCTGCTGGCGCTCGGCGCCGCGCCGGAGCGGATCGTGGCCCTGACCTTCACCCGCAAGGCCGCGGGCGAGTTTTTTGACGCAATCCTGCACAAGCTGGCCGCGGCGGCGGCGGACCCGGTGGCGGCGGCCCGGTTGGCGCAAACCATCGAGGTGCAGGCCGGATCGGCGGAGTTTCTCGGTTGGCTGCGGCTGGTCGTTGACGCGATGCACCGGCTGAAACTCGGGACCTTCGATGGCTTTTTTGCCCGCGTCGCGCGTAATTTCCCCTTCGAGCTGGGCCTTGCCGGCGATTTCGAGGTGCTGGAAGAACACGCCGCGGCCCGGGCGCGCAGCCGCGTGTTGCAGGGCTTGTTTGCCCGCAGCGGCCAGCTTACCGAGGCGCAACACGAGTTCATCGAGGCTTTCAAGCAGGCGACTTTTGGCCGCGAGGAAAAACGCCTGGCCGACAAGCTCGTGCGGTTTCTCCAAGAACACCAAGACACCTACCTCGACGCGCCCGACCGCGACCTTTGGGGCAATCCGGCCCGCATCTGGCCCGACGGGAACGAACGGTTGGCGGCGAACGGGAGCCTCTCGGACGCGCTGACGGCGCTGCGCCGGGCGGTCGCCGCGGGCGATTGGGACGAGCGCCGCCTGGCTTGGTGGGACCGACTCTTTCATGCGCTGGAAACCTGGACGCCGGGCACGGACGCGGGCACAGAGTTGCGCAACGTGATTCGGGCCCTGCCGGACATGGCGGTGGTCACCATGGACCGGAAGAAAGTGGAGCCGGACGAGGCATTGCGCCGCGCGTTGCTGGCCACCGCGCACGCGGTGATCCGCGCGGAATTAGTGCGGCGGCTGGCCATGACGCTCGGGCTGCACGCGGTGATCGGCGCGTATGAAGCGGATTATCACCGCACGGTGCGACGGGCCGGCCGGCTGACCTTTGCCGATGTGCAACGGCTGCTCCTGCCGGCTGGCGACGGGGGCCGGCTGCTTTCCACGCGCGTCGACGACCGCGATCGAATGCTCATCGATTACCGCCTCGACGCCGGCATCGACCATTGGCTGCTCGACGAATTTCAAGACACGAGTTTCGGGCAATGGACCGTGTTGAAAAACCTGATCGACGAAGTGGTGCAGGATGCCGCCGGCGGGCGCAGCTTCTTTTACGTCGGCGACGTGAAGCAGTCGATTTATGCGTGGCGTGACGGCGACCCCCGGCTGTTTCGCGAGATTTTCGACCACTACAATGCCGCGGAGCCCGGCACGATCGCGAAGCATCACCTGGATCAATCCTGGCGCTCCGGCCCGCCGGTCATCGCCATGGTGAACACGGTCTTTGGGGCGGACGAGACTTTGACGGGATTGTTCCCCGGTCCCGCGTCGGCTGCGTGGAATCGTGAGTGGCGCGCGCATGCCTCGGCGCGGCCCGAGCTTGGCGGCCATGCGGCGCTGTTGCACGCGGACGACGAGGCCGGGCGATTTGCGACCACCTTGGATTTGTTGCGGGAAATGCCCGCGCCGCGACCGGACTTTTCGATCGCGGTGTTGGTGCAGAAGAATGACACCGCCGCGAGGCTCGCCGATTTTCTGCGGCGCGAAGGAGGGATGGCTGCGGTCGCGGAGGCAGACCTGCAGGTCTGCGTCGACCACCCGACCGGAGCGGTGCTGTTGGCGCTGGTGCAGGCTGCCGCTCATCCGGGGGACACGCTGGCGTGGCAGCATGTGCAGATGTCGCCGCTGGGCGCCGTGCTGGCCACCGCCGGTTTGGGCAGCGTCGAGGCATTGGCGCGGCGGCTGAATCGGGAGATCGCGAACGACGGCTTGGCGGTGACACTCGACGGCTGGTGGCGGCGGCTGGCGACGGCGGTCCCGCCGGACGCATTCACCCGGCAGCGGATGCGGCAGTTCCTGGCCGCGGCGGCGGAATTTGATGCTGGTGGAAGCCGGGACGTGGCCGAGTTCGTCGAGTTCATGACGCGTTACACGTTGCGCGAACCGGACTCGGCCGCCGTGGTGCGGGTGATGACCATCCACAAGTCCAAGGGTCTGGGCTTTGACGTCGTCATCCTGCCCGACTTGGAAGGACAAAAGCTGAATCAAGCCCGCAAGGGCCTGGCCGTGCGGCGGAACGAGGCTCACGCAGTGGAATGGGTGCTGGATCTCCCGACGAAGGACGTGGTGGCCTGTGATCCAGTCTTGAGTGACTACGTGGCCGCAGCGGAGGACTCGGCGTGTTATGAAAAGCTGTCGTTGCTTTACGTGGCCATGACCCGGGCCAAGCGTGCGCTTTACGCGATCATCGAGCCGCCGCGGGCGACGTCCTCCTCGCCTAATTTCCCGAAACTGCTGGCCGAAACGCTGGGCACCGAGCCGGCGCCCCTGACCGTCGGGCGGTTGACCGTGACGGCCGGGTGGCACCAAGGCGATCCGGCGTGGTGTCAAAAGTTTCCGCCGCCTGCGCCGGTCAAGGCGCCGAGCGGGTTGAAACGGGTGAATCCGGCGCAGGTTGAGCGTTCGCATCGCCTGGTGGCGCGGCGGCCAAGCGATGAGCGCGAAGGATCGTGGATGGCGGCGCGCCTTTTTGCACCGGGGCAGGGCGGGCGCGCGGACTTCGGTCGGGCCGTGCACCGTTGGTTTGCTACGATCGAATGGGCGGATTCAAGTGTCCCGGATTGGACTGCGGCCGGAGAGCCCGGGGCAGTCGTGCAGGCCTGTCTCGACGCGCCCGGGCTCGCGCATGTATGGACCCGCCGCCCGAACGCCGATCTTTGGCGGGAGCGCACCTTTGAGGCGGTCGTCGACGGGCAATGGGTGACGGGAGTCTTTGACCGCGTGATCGTTGAGCGCGACGGCCAGGGGCGGGCCTTGCGCGCCGAGGTTTTTGACTTCAAGACCGATGATGACGTTGACGGAGCGTTGGCGCGCCATGGTCGGCAACTCGCGTATTATCGGGCCGCCGCGGCGCGACTGCTGGGTTTGGCGGCCGAATCGGTGAACTGTTACCTCGTAATGACGAAGACGCGTTCCTGTGTGGAAGTGCCGGCGGAGTGATCCCGACCAAGCGTCAACTTCATGCTTTACACTGAAATGTCCGTTCCGCACGGTGTTCGGTTCACTTTCATCATCATGGGTAATCTTAAAAAGAAACGTCGTCTGAAGATGTCGCAGCACAAGCGCCGCAAGCGCTTGAAAGCCAACCGGCACAAGAAGCGCACCTGGTAATTTTTGGCGCGGCGATCCCCGCGAATTGCCGCTGCCGCCAGTGTGATCGCGCGGCGCGGCCGTTGCGCCTGGCAGCGGCGGTAGACCCGCGCTGGCGGGACCGCGGCGAAAGTCACTCCACCAGAGGCGTCCGAGGTAAACGGCGCCGCCGATCATGGCGACAAGGAGCAGCGGGTGTTCCGTCATGGGAATAGTGAGTATTGGTTAGCATTTTGCCCGTCGACACCTAGGGTCCACAAACTCATGAACCGCGTCGCATCCACCGGGTCTTCCTCCACGTTTGGATCGGTCTTTGCCGGCCTCAAGCCGCATATGGCCGCACTGGATGCGTTCCTGCGGGAGCAAATTGAGGCCTTTGAGCCTGAGATCCGCGATATGGCCGACTACTGCATCGATACGTCCGGCAAGCGCATTCGACCGGCGCTGGTTTTCCTCAGCGGGACCAATTCGGATGGCGAGCCGAACCCGGACCTGGTGCGAGCCGCGGCGGTGGTTGAGCTCGTGCATCTAGCCACCTTGGTGCACGACGACATCATGGATCAGGCGGACTTGCGCCGAAACCGCGAGACTGCAGCGCGCAAGTTTGGGCCGACGGCCGCGGTGTTGCTCGGTGATGCGTTGTTCTCGCATGCGCTGCACCTCGCGGCCCAATTTCCCACCACTGAAGTCTGCGAAACGGTCTCGGAGTCGACTCGCAAGGTGTGTGCCGGCGAAATCGTCCAGACCATGCGGCGCGGCTCGGATCGGGTCACGCGCGACGATTACTGGCGCATCATCGACCTCAAGACCGCGGAGCTCTTCCGGGTTTCGTGTTTTCTGGGTGCCCGGTTGTCCGGGGTGTCCGACACCTACGTGGCTGACGTGGCCCGCTTTGGCCGGCATCTGGGTATTGCCTACCAAATCTATGACGACCTCGCGGACTTTTTTGGTGACGAACAGCGCATCGGCAAAACGCTCGGCACGGATTTCGCGAGCGGAAAGCTGACTTTGCCGTTGCTCGTGTTGCACGAAAAGCTTCCGTCCGCAGATCGGGCGGGGTTGATTGAGGAAATCTGCGGTCGCCGCGCGGGCGATATGCCCAGCCGTTTGCGCCAGATGGCGGAATTGGGGGTTTTTGAGGGCGTCGAGGCCGAAGTCCAGCGCGAGATTGAGTCGGCCGAGGAGGCATTGGATCCCTGGCCGGACGAGGCTCCGACTCCCTTGCTTGGTGAGCTTTGCGGCGTGCTTCGCGTCCAGATCGGCGCCCTAAGGAGCCGTCCTTGAGCGCATAGGGTGAGATTCCGTTTGCGCTGCCCCACCGCTTGGGATTTCCTGTCACCGCTATGGATGCGTTCAAGGCCATTGGCAAATCGCTGACGGCGTCCCCGGTGCGGCAGCAGGAGGCCGATTCCGATTGGGAAATCGTGCAGCGTGTCCAGAGCGGAGATGTCGCGGCGTTTGATGAACTCGTG
>JAPOIC010000317.1 GCA_029979145.1 Opitutaceae bacterium | reverse complement strand
GGATTGAGCAAATCGAGCCGGGCATTCAACTGGGCATCGAATCGATTGCTGACGCCCGACCGCACCAAGGTTGCCCCCACCGAGGCCGCGCGGTTGCGGCGCTGCGTGGCGTCCAACGTCACCTGCGGCATCAGGCCGCTGCGGGACTGCCGTTGAGACTCCATGGCCTGATTGACGGCTTCACGGCTGACCAACACGTCCAGGTTGGCTCCGGCCACCAAATCGAGGGCCTCGTCCAGGCCCAGCTCGCGGGCACCCGCCAACGGCAGGAGGCAAAGCGTGCCGAGCACGAGGCGGACGATGGCGGACTTGGTCATGGGCGCGGTCCCTACCAATCCCCGCCAACGTGCCGACTGCAAGCCTTGCGAGTTGTCACCTTGCGGAATTCCTGCCACTGACCAACCTTCATTTTCCATGCGCATCGGCCTCGCCCAGCTCAACACCATCGTCGGTGACCTTCCCGGCAACCGGGACAAGATTCTTGCCGCCTACCGCGACTTGGTCGCCCGGGGCGCCGAGCTCGTGGTGTTTCCCGAACTGGTCGTGTGCGGCTACCCGCCCCGCGACCTGCTGTTCAAGAAACGTTTCGTCAGCGACACCGAGGCGTTCCTCGCGGAGATCGCCGCGGAGATCGGCACCGTGCCGGCCTTCCTGGGCACCGTCATTGCCAACCCCTCCGGCGCCGGCCGGGATCAGTTCAACGCCGCGGCGTTCTGCCACAGGGGCAAGGTGGTCACGACCACGGCAAAATGCCTCCTGCCCACCTACGATGTCTTTGATGAGGATCGCTATTTTGAACCAGCCCCCGCGCCCGGCGTGGTTGAGTTCAAAGGCCTGCGGATTGGCGTCACCATCTGCGAAGACATCTGGACGCATCCGATGATCGGCACGCGCCGCTTTTACGCCGGGGCCGATCCGTTGGCGCAACTCGCCGCGCAGAAATGCGACTTGATGGTAACCCTCTCCGCCAGCCCCTGGCACCACGGCAAGGGCGCCGTGCGCCAAAGCCTGGTCACCGATGCCGCCCGGCGGCTGGGCTGCCCTGTCGTCTACGTCAACGCCGTGGGCGGCAACGATGAACTCATCTTTGATGGCCGCAGCTTGGTGGCCGGCGCGGACGGCGAAGTGCGCCAAGGCTTGGCGGCCTTCGCTGCAGACTTGCAGGTCGTCGACACCGCAGGCGCCGTCGTCAGCACGGACGCCAGCTTTGCCCAAGCGGACTTGAAGGACATTCACGATGCCCTCGTCCTCGGTCTGCGGGACTACGCTCACAAGAGCGGTTTCAAGCGGGCGCTCGTCGCACTCTCCGGCGGCATCGACTCCGCGCTCGTGGCGGTGATCGCCGCCGAGGCCTTTGGGAAAGAAAATCTGATCGGCGTCTCCTTGCCTTCGGCCATTTCATCGCAGCATTCGCGCGATGACGCACGCGTGCTCGCCGAAAATCTCGGCATCCGCTTCGAAACGATCGCCATCGCCGACGCGGTGGCTGCGACCGAGGCCGCCCTTGGGCCGGTGTTTGCCGGTCGCACTCCGGACGTCACGGAGGAAAACATCCAGGCCCGCATCCGCGGCGTCTTGATGATGGCACTCTCCAACAAGTTTGGCTCC
>JAPOIC010000017.1 GCA_029979145.1 Opitutaceae bacterium | reverse complement strand
TCGGCCGTCGTGGTCGGCGCGCATGACCAGAAGGAGGTCTTCAATCGTTGCCGGGGCGAGTTTGCGTGCGAGGCGCCGCACTGCGGCATCGGAGAATTCCCCTTGGCCGTGGTGGTGGGCCAGATGCAGGAGCACCAGCGGGCAGATGAGTCCATCGAGTTCCAGAGGGGCGCCGATTCTCCGCAGAAACGACTCCGTGGGGGCGACGCCGGCGGACTCGTGCCCCGGACTAATGATGCGGCGTTGCCCGCGCCGCTCGCCACGCTCGGTGGTGGCGGGCTTGCCAAAGTCGTGGGCCAGCACGGCTAGACTGAGCTGCCGACGGCGGGGCAGGGCGGCATTCTGCCAGCCGGGCAATCGAACCAAGGCGTCGAGGCAAAATTGGGTGTGCGCCAGCACATCGCCTTCCGGGTGCCACTCGGGGTCTTGGGGCGTCTCGGCGAGTGCGGCGACTTCGGGGAAGTGCCGCAGCCAGTCGGTTTCCTTCAGCACGGCCAGCCCGCGCGAGGGTTTCACGGCCTTGGTGGCCCACTTGTCCCACTCGCCCCAAATGCGCTCGCGGGGTAGTTCGGCGCAGGTCTCAGAAATTTGCCGGCACAGCTGCACGGTATCCGGGGCCAGGGTGAGATCGAAACGGGCGGCCAGTTGAAAACCGCGCAAGACGCGCAGCGGGTCGTCGCTGAACGCCGCGCTGGTGTGGCGCAGGATTTTTTGTTTCAGGTCAGCCTGGCCGTTCCAAGGGTCGATCAGCTGTGCGGAAAAGGGGTCATAGGCGATCGCGTTGAGCGTGAAGTCCCGCCGCGCCGCCGCCTCGGCATCACTAAGGGTGGGGTCGGGTTCCACGGCGAAGCCGCGATGACCGGCGCCGGTCTTGGACTCGCGGCGCGGCAGGCTGAAGTCGAACTCCCGGCCATGGCTCCGCAGCTTGATCACCCCGAAGCTGCGCCCCACCACGTCGGTCGCACCGAAAGGGGCCAAGGTGCGCTGCAAGGTCTCAAAATCCACCCCCGCCACCTCGATGTCGTAGTCCTCGGACTCCAATCCCAGCAGCCAGTCGCGCACGCCGCCGCCCACTAAGCGCGGACGCCCCACGCGGCGGACCGCGTGCAACACCGCCAGCAGGTCGGGAGGGAGGCGCATGGGATTATTAGCGATCGGCTTTTCCGCCGGCCGGGAAGAGCATTGCCCAGCCCACGATGAAGGCGAGTCCGCCCAATGGAGTCACCGGCCCCAACCACCGTGGTCCGCCCAGCGCCAAGGAGTAGAGTGAACCCGAAAACAGCACGACCCCGATCACCCAACAGCCAGCGGCCCGGCCGAGCCAGCGGGTCCGCGGCTCATCTCCGGTTGCCCAAAGTGCGACCGCGAGCAGCGCCAAGGTGTGCACGAGGTGGTAAAGCACGGCAGTTTCCCAGGTTGAAACCATGTTTGCCGCCGCCAGTCGGTCGTGCAGGCCGTGCGCGCCAAAGGCTCCGAGTCCAATGCCACATATGCCTAGCAAACCACTGATGGGTAATAGGTAGCGATTTAACATGATTTTTTTTAGGAACTGGCCTGAGGATTGCTGAACAGGGATTGGTTTGTCCGGTCATTCAACTAGTGCCGGTCGCCAAAGCAAAGCCTACTTAGCCGCGGCAGCCGTCATCAGTCACCGTAACACCAAGAAATAACCTAGAAAACTACCAAACTATGAAGAAGACACTACTCCTCGTGGCCGCGTTCTGCACCGCCGGCCTCGGTCTGCGAGCCCAAGACGCGGAGCCCGAGAGCTCCTACTCGGTCACCGTAGACTTCACGTATGGCACCAAGTATGTGTTCCGCGGCATTCAGCTGGCCAAGGACACGATCTTCCCGTCCGTTGAGCTGTCTGCCGGTCCGATCACCGCCGGTATCTGGTCCGCCCAGCCGGTCGTCGACAACATCGACAACGAAATCGACTTCTACGTCGGTTACGGTGCCGACCTTGCCGAAGGCTGGAGCATTGATGCTGGCGTGTGCCTCTACTACTATCCCGAGCTCGACACGAGCGGTGGCGCCGATGATGCCACCTGGGAGCCGTATGTCGGCGTGAGCGGTTCGGTCGGCGACCTGTCGCCCGGCCTCTACCTCTACTACGACACGACCCTAGAGGTCCTGACCATCGAAGGTTCGGTTGGCTACAGCCTCGCGCTCGAGCCCGCCGGCGCCTCCCTCGATTTCAGCGCTGCCCTCGGTCGCATTGATCCGGACACCGGTTCCAGCGTGACCTACTACAGCATCGGCGTGGCGGCTCCGTTCGCCATCTCCGACACCGGCACCCTTACCGTCGGCCTGAACTACACCCACAACAACATTCCGGGTGGCGACGGCTACGGCAAGAACGGCAACTTCTACGGCACGATCGGCGTCGCCATCGGCTTCTAAGCCGGTCCGAATAGCCAGATTTGACCTTCCGCCCGCCCCGGCTCCCGCCGGGGCGGGTTTTTTGCCATCAAAACAATTGACACGACCGATACGGGCCCTAGCTATTGGCCTCTTTTCCCATGAAAACCATCCTCGCCAAGAAAGAGACGGTACAGCCCAAGTGGTATCTGATTGATGCCGAGGGTCAGGTGCTTGGTCGTCTCGCCGTCAAGATCGCGAACGTCATCCGCGGCCGGAACAACCCGCAATACACCCCGCATGTGGACACGGGCGACTACGTGGTGGTGATCAATGCCGAGAAGGTGGTCCTCACCGGCAAGAAGGAAGAGCAGAACAAGTATATGTTCTTCTCCGGCTACGTCGGTGGCGAAAGCTACCGCAAGCTGTCCGATGTTCGCAAGAACCGCCCCGAATTTATCATCGAGCACGCCGTCAAGGGCATGCTGCCGAAGAACCGCCTCGCCCGCCAGATGCTGAAGAAGCTCCGCGTATTCGGTGGTTCGACCCACTCCCACGAGGCCCAGAACCCCGTGAAGATCGCCCTCTGATCCGACCATGAGCACCGAAACGTCCGTCTTTACCGCCACCGGCCGCCGCAAAACCGCGACCGCCCGCGTCCGCCTCACCGAAGGCTCCGGCAAGCTCGTCGCCAACGGCCGCGACTTTGACGTCCACTTCACCCACGAGAACTTCTCTAAGCAGGCCTATGCGCCCCTCCTCACCGTGGAGCTGCGCGAGAAGATCGACGTGACCGCCAATGTCACCGGCGGCGGCGTCGCCGGCCAGGCTGGGGCGGTTGCCCACGGTATCGCCCGCGCCCTCGAGAAGCTCAATCCGGAGCTCCGCGCCGCCCTCAAGAAGGCCGGCCACCTCACCCGCGACCCGCGTGAGAAAGAGCGTAAGAAGCCCGGCCAGCCCGGCGCCCGCAAGCGCTTCCAGTTCTCCAAGCGCTAAGCGAGACGCCAACTGCAACTTGCAAAGCGGGCCGACTACCGGCCCGCTTTTTTTGTGCCGTAATTTTCCTCGTGACTCTCACCCCTCCTGAAACCTGAATCCTCCTTATCATGAAAGTCGGCGTTGTCGGTGCCTCCGGTTATACCGGTGAAGTCCTGGTGCAACTCCTCCTCGGCCATCCCGAGGTCGAGCTCACGACTGTCACCTCCCGCACGCATGCCGGAAAACCGCTGTCGAGGGTCATCCCGTCCCTGCGGGGGGCGGACCACGGCTTGGCGTTCGTGGATTCGGACCCGGCGGCGCTCGCCGCGAGCGATGTGAGCCTGTTTTTCCTCGCCCTGCCGCACGGCGCGGCGGCGACCTATGCCCGGGCCTTGGTGGCCGCAGGCAAAAAGGTGATCGACCTGAGTGCTGACTTCCGGATCAGCGACCTCGCCACCTACCAGCGGTATTATGGCGAGCATCACGCCCCTGAGCTTATCAAGGATGCCCGTTACGTCTTGCCCGAGATTACCAGTCCAGCGTGGCAGACGGAGGCCGGCCTCGTGGCGGCTCCGGGCTGTTATCCGACCAGCATGCTCGTGCCGCTCGTGCCGTTGCTGAAGGCCGGCGTGATCTCCCGTGAGCACATCGTGGTTAACTCCTTCAGCGGCGTCAGCGGCGCCGGCAAGAAGGCCGAGGAAATGTATCTTTTCGTTGAGCGGGCCGAAAGCGCCAAGGCCTACGGGCTGACCAAGCACCGGCACTTGGCCGAGGTCGAGGAGCAGCTGTCGCTGCATGCCGGCGGCCCGATTGTCATCCAGTTTACCCCACACCTCGCCCCAATGCGGCGCGGCATCGCCACGACCATCACTGTCCCGGCCGCGAAGGCGGATATCACCGCGCTCTATGCAGCGTGGGAGTCGGCCTACGGCGATGCGCCGTTCGTGCAGATCCTGCCGTCGGGCGAGACGCCGGACACGGCGCACGTCACCGGCACGAACCGCGTCGACATCTCCGCGGTGCTTGATCCCCGCACGGGCAATTTCGTGATCACTTCCGCTGAGGACAATCTCGTCAAGGGTGCCGCCGGGCAAGCCGTGCAGATTATGAACCTGTGGTGCGGTTTCCCCGAAACCGCGGGATTGGTCTGACGCGCCTCAGCTGCGGTAGTCGGCATTTTCACTCACGTATTCGTGGGTGAGGTCGCCGCCGATGACGGAAGCTGCCGTTGCGCCCGTGCCGAGCTCGATGCCGATCTCGACGCAGCGTTCGTGCGGCGGGTAATCGACCGCGGCCGAATACACGCCGTCCGCTGGGATTATGCTTTGGTAGAGCTCGGCCGACTTCAGGTGGGCGACGAGCGCCTGCTCCTTTTGCGGGTCGAGTTGAAACACTCCTTGGGCAAAAATTTCGATGCCACCAAGCGTCAGGCGCAGCCGCGAGAGATCGAGTCCGCCGCCGGGCAGGGCGCCGGCGTGTTTGCCGATCGCCTGCACTAGGCGACCGACGTTGGGGTCATTGCCCGCCACGGCGCATTTGAAAAGCGGCGCGTTGACCACGGCCTTGCCGAGCTGCCGGGCGGTGGACTCGTCGGGTGCACCGGTCACGGCGACGCGCAACACGTGGCGGACGCCCTCGCCGTTGCGCACGACGTCTTCGGCCAAGTCGCAGCAAACGGTGGCGAGCGCGGCTTCGAATTCCGTCAGGTTGGCGCAGGGGGTGCGGCTGGAGGAAACCAACACGACCGTGTCCGAGGTGCTCGTGTCGCTGTCGACGCTGATGCTGTTGAAGCTCGGCCCGACGACCCGATTCAGCATGGCGCGCAATTCGGCGCGCGGCACGGCGAGGTCGGTCAGGATATAAACCAACATCGTTGCGAGGTTCGGCTCGATCATGCCCGCGCCCTTCGCGATGCCGACGATACTGCCGCCGCCCACCTCGGCCCGGCGGATCTTCGGATAAAGGTCCGTCGTCACGATGCCCTCAGCCGCCGGCAGGATCGACTCGCCCTGCAGCGAGGGCATGACTGCGGGCAGGGCGCCGAGCATTTGCTCCACCGGCAGGCCCCAGCCGATGACGCCCGTAGAGGAGGGGAGCACGGCGCTTGCCGGCAGGCCCAGCAGTTCGCCGGTCTTGGCGCAGACCCTTTCTGAGGCGGCTTCGCCGTCCGGCGCGCACACGTTGGAAATCTTGTTGTTCACGACGATTGCGCCGAGTGCCGACTCCGCGAGTCGCCGGCGGCCGACCTTAATGGGGGCGCCGGGCAGGGCGTTGCGCGTGAAGACGGCAGCGAAGTCAGCGGTTGGCTTTTCGAGCGCGATCAAGGTCAGCGTCATCTTCGCCGGCTTGGGTGCCTCGCGCGGCATGAAATCAAATCGCGTGGTGCCGACTTTGAAACCGGCCGGCAGCGCGGACAGCGCCCGCAGCCAGTCGCGGTGCGCCTCGCGGGAAGAAAAGGTCAGGGAAGTGCTCGCCACGGCGGTAGAACTGAGGCCGCGCGGGCGAGGTGTGAAGCGAAAACGCGGCGCCCAGGAGTCGCGGTCGGCGCAATATTTTTGTGGAAAACCCCGGCCCCGGCGGATTATGCGTTGGCTTCTCCCGCAGACATGCACCGGTCCTACCGCCGGCATTGGTCTCCCCTGAAACAATCCCTGCGCATTATTTACCGCTGATGAACGTTGCCGAAGTCACCGCCAAGGCCCGCGTCCTCCTTGAGGCGCTGCCTTACATCCAGGATTTTCGCGGTTCCACTTTCGTCGTGAAATACGGCGGCAGTTTCATGGACGACCCCGATCCGGCGGTGCGCAACTTTGTGGCCTACGACATCGCGTTCCTCGCGGCTGTCGGCATCAACGTCGTCGTCGTGCACGGTGGCGGCAAGGCCATCACGCGCGCGATGGAGACGTCGGGTCTGAAGGCCAATTTCGTCAACGGCATGCGCGTGACTGACGAGGCCACCATCGCCGTCGTGAAAAAGACGCTCGATGAGATCGTCAACCGCGACGTCTGCCAGGCCATCACCAGCGCGCGTGGCCGACCCAAAAGACTGCCCGGCGACTCCGTCCTCGTGTGCGAAAAACTCCAGGCCGACGACGACGGCAAGCCCGTCGACCTAGGCTTCGTCGGCGAGGTCACCGAGGTGAAGGTGAAACTCATCAAAAAGGAAATCGGCGAGGGCTTCATCCCCGTGATCTCGCCGGTTGCCGAGGGTTACGACGGCAAACCCTACAACGTGAACGCCGATCTCGTGGCCGGCCGCGTGGCCAGCGCCCTGCGCGCCCGCCGTTTGGTATACATGAGTGACGTCCCGGGCTTGCTCGCCGACCCGAAGAATCCCGAGTCGCTCATCTCCACGCTCAAGATCAGCCAGGTCGACGACCTCAAGAAGAAGGGCGTCATCGACAAGGGTATGCGGCCGAAGGTGCACAGCGCGATGCGCGCGCTGCAGGAGGGTGTGCAACGCGTCCACTTCGTCGACGGCCGCCTGCCGCACAGCCTGTTGCTGGAGATTTTCACGGACACGGGCATCGGCACCGAAATCGTGCACGGCTGAGCTCCGGCGCGGGGCGAAATTCCGTTGCGGCGGATGGCGCGTGGACCGTATACCTTTTCATCTTTCCCGATGAGCACGCCCTCCATTGTCCGCACCAACACCGCCGATCTTTACGACGCGCACGTGTTGAAAAACTACGCCCGCGCCCCGCTGACGCTGGTGCGTGGTCGCGGCGCGCAGGTTTGGGATGATGCAGGCAACGCCTACCTCGACTTCACCTCGGGCATCGCCGTGAGCGCGCTTGGTCATTGCCATCCGCATTGGGTCGCCGCCGTGCAGCGCCAAGCCGGCGAGCTCATCCACACGAGCAACCTCTACCGGAACCCGAACCAGGGCGAACTGGCGCGGCGTTTGGTCGGCTACGCCGGCCCGGGCCGCGTGTTTTTCTGCAACAGCGGTGGCGAGGCCGACGAGGGCATGATCAAGCTCTCGCGCCTGCACGGCGTCGCCAAGAGCGGCGTCGAGGGCAAGTGCATCAAGGTCATCGTCGCCAAGAACGCATTTCACGGCCGCATGTTCGGCGGCATGAGCGCCACCCCTCAGGAAAAAATCCAGAAGGGCTTCAGCCCGCTGGTGCCGGGCTTCGCCGTGGGCGAGCTGAACAACCTGGAAAGCTTTGCCAGCCAGGTCGACGCCGACACCGCCGCGATTTTGGTGGAAAGCATCCAAGGTGAGGGTGGCATCAATCCCTGCACACCGGAATTCCTTCTCGGCCTGCGCAAGCTGTGCGACGAGCACAACCTGCTCCTGCTCGTCGATGAAGTGCAGTGCGGCATCGGCCGCACCGGCAATTTTTACGCGTTTGAGGCTGCGGGCATCCGACCTGACGCCATCGCCATGGCCAAAGGTCTTGGCGGCGGATTCCCGATCGGCGCAATCTGGATCAGCGAGCGTCACGCCGAGTTGTTCCAGCCCGGCTCCCACGGCACGACTTTCGGCGGCACGCCGCTGGCCTGCGCCGCGGGCTTGGCCGTGCTCGATGTGATCGAGCGCGAGGACCTCCTCGCCAAGGTTCGCCAGCACAGCGCGCCATGGATCGCGGCGTTGCAGCAATTGGCGACGGACTTCCCGGCCCAACTCGCGACGGTGCGTGGCCGCGGCTTTCTCGTCGGTCTCCAGCTGACCGGCGACCCCGCCCCGTATGTCGCGGCCTTGCGCGAGCAGGGCCTGCTGGTCGTCGCGGCCGGCAACAATGTCATCCGCGTCCTGCCTCCGCTGACCGCCACGCCCGCCGAGCTCGCGCGCTCGGTCGAGATCCTTCGCGCCGTCCTCGTCGCGAAAGCGTGACATTTCCCGCCATTTTTCACTCGTGAGCCGCCGGCCCGGGGCTTACAAAGACCCTTTCTTTCATGAAACACTTCCTCAAGGAGACCGACTTCAAGGCTCATGAGTTGCCCGGCCTGTTTGCGCTGGCGCAGAGCCTGAAGAAGGGACGCGGCCGCCACACGCCGCCGGCGCTGGCCGGGCAGTCGTGGGCGATGATTTTCGCGAAGTCCAGCACGCGCACCCGCGTGTCGTTCGAGGTCGGTATCCACGAGCTTGGCGGCAAGGCACTTTTTCTGAACAAGAACGACATCCAGCTCGGCCGCGGCGAGACCGTGGCGGACACCGCCCGGGTGTTGTCGCGCTACGTGCACGGCCTCGTGGTGCGCACCTACGATCATGCCGAGGTCGAGGAGCTTGCCGCGTGCGGTTCCGTGCCGGTGATCAATGCGCTGACCGATTTTCTCCATCCCTGCCAGATCTACACCGACGCTTTCACCCTGGCTGAGCGCTGGGCCCAAGGCGGCGACCTGTTCGCGTCGCTGCGCGGCCGCAAGATCGCCTACCTCGGCGACTGCAGCTTCAACATGGCCAACTCGTGGATCCTCGGTGGCGCGCTGTTCGGCATGAAGGTGGCGCTGGCCGGCCCGACCGAGTTTGGACCGGGCCCAGAGATCGACGCTCTGCTTCAAGCCGAAGGCTTCGCCAAGGATTACGTCTTCAGCACCGACCCGCTCGAGGCCGTGCGCGATGCCGATGTCGTTTACACCGACGTCTGGACCAGCATGGGCCAGGAAGACGAGGCTAAGGAGCGCATCCGCGTGATGTCGCCCTACGCGGTGACCGCCGACCTTTTTGCCGCCTCCAAGCCCGACGCGCTCTTCATGCATTGCTTGCCGGCCCACGCCGGTGAAGAGGTGGCGCAGGAGGTGCTCGACAATCCGCGCTGCATCATCTTCGACGAGGCGGAAAACCGCCTCCACATGCAAAAGGCCATCGTGGCCACCCTCGCTCAAACCGTCCGCGCCTGAATCACTCCCGCCCATGAAAATCGTTCTCGCCTACTCTGGAGGCCTCGACACCTCCGTCATCGTCAAGTGGCTCCGCGAAACCTATGACGCGGAGATCGTGACCTTCGCGGCCGACATCGGCCAGGAGGAGGAGCTCAAGGGCCTCCCGCAGAAAGCGCGCAAGACCGGCGCGTCGAAGCACTACACTCTCGATCTCGTCGAGGAGTTTGCGAAGGACTACATTTACCCGATGATCCGCGCCAACGCGATCTACGAGGGCCAGTATTACCTCGGCACCTCGATCGCGCGTCCGCTGATCGCCAAGGCTCAGGTCGACATCGCCAAGAAGGAAAAGGCCGACACCGTCGCGCACGGCGCCACGGGCAAGGGCAACGACCAGTGCCGCTTTGAGCTCACCTACATGGCGCTCAACCCGCGCCTGCAGATCGTCGCGCCGTGGAAGCAGGACAACTTCCGCGAGGCCTTCCCGGGCCGCGCCGAGATGATCGCCTACTGCCAGACGCACAAGATCCCCGTCGAGGCTTCGCTGAAGAAGCCGTATTCGATGGACCGCAACCTTCTGCACATCTCCTACGAGGCCGGTATCCTGGAGGATCCGTGGTTCGACCCGACCACCAAGGCCAACAAGGACATGTTCAAGCTTTCCGTCTCGCCGGAGGACGCGCCGAACAAGCCGGAATACGTCGAGCTCGATTTCGTGAAGGGCAACTGCGTGGCGGTGAACGGCAAGAAGCTGTCCCCGGCTGGTGTGCTCAAGACTCTGAACAAGCTGGGCGGCAAGCACGGCATCGGCCGCGTCGACCTCGTCGAGAACCGTTTCGTCGGCATGAAGTCGCGCGGCGTCTACGAGACCCCGGGCGGCACGATTCTGATGCAGGCCCACCGCCAGGTGGAGTCGCTGACGATGGACCGCGAGGTCATGCACCTGCGCGACTCGCTCATTCCGAAGTATGCCGAGCTGGTTTACTACGGGTTCTGGTTCGCCCCGGAGCGCGAGGCCCTGCAGGCGCTGGTCGACGACACGCAGAAATACGTCACCGGCACCGTCCGCCTGAAGCTCTACAAGGGCAACATCATCACCTGCGGCCGCAAGTCGAAGTATTCCCTCTACGATCCGCATATCGCTTCGATGGAGGGCGTGAAGAGCTGGTATAACCAGAACGACGCGACCGGCTTCATCCGCCTCAACGGCCTGCGTCTCCGCGCCCGGAGCCTCGCCCAAGGCGGCCCGAAGAGCTGAGTTGCCGGATCGATCTGTGCGGGTTTGCCCGTGCAAAAGGTGGACGCGCGGGTCCCTCTGCGCGTTTTTCTCGTGCGCTGCAGTCAAGCCGGCCGAGGGACCGGCCGGCCCACCTTTGGTGCTCAGAACAGCGCGTTGGCGACGACGCCGACGGCCGTGATCGGGTCGGAGTCGTTGAGTCCATCGAGGGCGCGGTCGGCCTTTTGCAGGGTGCTGCGGGCGCTGGTGTAGAGCGTGTCGTCGTTGATCAACTTGCCGAGTGTGCCTTCGCCCTTGGCGAGCTTGTCGGAAACGCTGCGCAGGTTGGCGGTCGTAGCCTTGAGGTCGGCGCCGGCCTTTTCATCGTAGACGAGGGCGCCGAGGGTGCCTTGGCCGGTCTTCACGTGGTTCACGATTTCCTGGGCGTCGGTGACAAAGGTGCGGGCATCGGAAGCGGCGCCCTTAATCTCGCCCACCGTGACGAGCAGCTCGTCGTGCAGCTGCGGATCGTTGATGAGCTTGCCAAGCGTGCCTTCGCCGCGATTCAGCTTCGCGGTGATGTCCTGCAGGTTGGTCATGACCTCGTCGATTTTCGTGCTGTTCTCGCTCAGGAGGGTGTCGAGGCGCTGGAAGAGCCCGGGTTGGTCGGCGTCGCCTTGGAAAACTTCGCCGATGGAACCGAGGGTGCCCTCCAGCTTGCCGCCAAGCTCGCCGAGTTGGGTCATGATGGTGTTGAGGTCGGCGGAGGCGCGGGTGGGAATTTCCGAACCGGGGGCCAGCGCAGGTGCACCGGGGGAGCCGAGGTCGATGGCGATGTAGTTGGTGCCGAGCAGACCGGCGGTCGCGATCGTGGCCTCGGCGTCGGCGGCGATCTCGATGCGCTTGTCGATGCGCAGCACCGCCTCGGCGCGGCGGCCGGCCAGGCGTGTGGTCTCGACGGCGCCGATGCGCACGCCGGCCATGCGGATGTCGTCACCGGCCTTGAGCTCCTTCAGGTTGTCGAAGCCGGCGACGAGCGCATAGCCGGTCTTCTTGAGGCTCGAGGTGTTGCCGAGCGTCTCGTAGGTCACCCAAATGAGGGCGACGCCCAGGAGGAAAAACAGCCCGACGCGGGCGGTGTGGTGCAGGTTGTTCATGGTCAAGTCTCCAGTTTCTTAAAGCGTGGCTGTTGCAAATCGATGCGGGGGTTGAGGAAGTCCTGCACCCGCGGGTCGGTGGAAGACTTGAGCTCGTCGGGGGTGGCGATGGTGATGAGTTCGCCGCCCATGAGGATGCCGACCCGGTCGGCGATGTTGAGAGCCAGGTCGCGGTCATGCGACACGACGATTGAGGTCACGTGATACTCGTCCTTCAGGCTCGCGATGATTTCGCTGATCGTCGCCGCCATCACGGGGTCGAGCTCGGAAGTCGGTTCGTCGTAAAGCAGGAGCTGCGGCTCCATTACCAGCGCGCGGGCGATGGCCACGCGCTTGCGCATGCCACCCGAGAGTTCTGACGGTAATTTCCCGGCGGCGTTCTCCAGCGAAAGGATCTGCAGCGCGTGCATGACCTTTTCGCGGACCTGGCCTTCGGTGCCCAACCGGTGCTCACGGAGGTAGAGGGCGAGGTTGTCGTAGACGGAGAGGGAGTTGAACAGCGCGCCGGCTTGGAAGACCAGCGCCATGCGCACGTCTTCTCGCGTCTCGGGGTCGGCAGCGTCCTGGTTGCCGACGCAGACTTGGCCGGCCGAAGGGGCTTCGAGGCCGACGATATGCTTCAGGAGGACGCTCTTGCCGGAGCCGCTGGGGCCCATGAGGACAAAGATTTCACCTGGCTCGATTTGCAGCGTGATGTTCTTGAGCACCACGTGATCGCCAAACTGCTTGCTGACGCCGTGAAGCGACACGCCGACGGCTGGGCTTTCCTCGGCGGTAAAGGGATTGCGGGTGGAGCTGGAGGGCATGTCAGAGCAAGGCCTTGGTGACGAAGTAGTCGAGCACCAGAATCAGAATGAGGGAAACGACGACCGCCTGGGTGACCGAGGCGCCGATCTCGCGCGGGCCGCCCTTCGTGCGCAGCCCGATGTTGCAGGAGACGAGCACGACGACGAAGCCGAAGATCTCGGCCTTGATGATGCCGTCCCACACGTCCTTAAAGTCGGTGAATTGGCGCAGCGCCTCGAAGTATTTCTCCGGGGGCAAAGCGATGAAGTCGACATACTGGCAGATCAGCGCGCCGCCGAACCAGCCCACGAGGTTGGCGATGACGGCGAGCACCGGCATCATCACCAGCACCGCGGCGAGACGGGGCAGGACGAGGATGCGTTCCGGCGGGATGTTCATCGTGAGCAAAGCGTCGACCTCCTGATATACTTTCATCGACGCCAATTCGGCGGCGATGGCCGAGCCCACGCGACCGGCGACAAGGACGGCAACCATCACGGGACCCAGCTCGCGCGCCATCGACAGGCCGACGAGCGAGCCGATGAATTCCTTGGCGCCGAAATTCGACATGCTGTAGCCGCTCTGCAGCGCGAGCACTCCGCCGATGAAGAAGCTAAGGATGGCGACGATGGGCAGCGTCGTGTAGCCGATGAGGTAGCACTGCTCCATGAAGCGCTTGAATTGGCGCGGCAGGCTGCCGGCATGGCGCGCGGAGTTCACCAAGAGGAGAACGGTGCTGCCAAAGCCTTCCAAGATTGCGTTAATATGCTTCATGTCACGGGGCGCGCGGTGTCGAGGTCATCTTGCGCGAATCGAGGGAAAAATCGAATAGGAATGGGCGCCAATTTTTTCCTGCGGGTTTGCGGAAGCCGATCAGGCCCTTGAGCAGCGCCACCCGGGATCCGCGTTCGTCGCGGGCAGATTCGAGCAAGGGCCCGAGGAAGTGGAACTCACGCTCGGCTCCGGTGCGGCGCCAGGTGACGGCCCGCCAGAGCAGGGAGTGGTGCACGTCTTCCGGCGTCCGTTGGTCGTAACGGTAGAGGGCGAAGAGCGGCTCATAAAGGACGCGCACCTTTTCATTCGACGGGAAGAACACGCCGAGCGGGCTGGGGAACTGGCCTTGACGGCGGCCGGCGCCGTTGTCCCAGGCGCTGAAAAGCGGCCAAAAGTGAGTCTTGTGCGCCGCCGGCAGCGCGGGGTTCACGGCACTGCGTTGTTCGTGCGACCAGTAGATGAACCAGAAGAATTGCTGCTTGGTGTGGTCGAGTCCGTCGGCCGTCCACTTCTCCTGCCGAATGAGCGGCCAGGCGAACCACTGCTTGTCCGTGCCCTTGCGAATGGAGTGGGTGTAGAATGGCGCCCAGCGGTTGACGTAGCGCTCGTCGCCGCGGCCTTGAACAAAGAGCGGCCAGAAGTAGCGGTTTTCGCGGTAGGCGACCGGCTCGGTCTGGCGGGTGTAGCCGAAGAACGGCCAGAGGAAGTTTTCGCTGACCGAGCCCGGGCGTTGTTCCTTGGTGTAGAACGGCAGGAAACCCTGCAGCACCGTCGGCTCCGCTGCGCCGAGGCGCAGCTCGTTTTTGTAGATCAGCGGCCAGAGGTAATACTGCTTGCGGTAGGCGCCGGGTTTTTGGGCGGAGCCGAACAAGGGCCAGATGGCGAACCCCTCGTGTCCGTTGCCCGTGCTGTGGCGGATGATCGGCCACGGCGTCGACGTTGTGGTTATGCCGGCTTTTTCCGTGCCAAACCAAAGCGGCCAAATCGCCCAATCCAACCGGTCGTAGCCGAAGCGGTTTTTGACCGTGCCGGCGACAGGAAAGAACGCGTGATAGCTGGTTTCCGGCGCACCGGTGTCGCGGGAGAACCAGAACGGCCACACGTCAAACTTGCGCGGGATGAGGTCCACCCGGCCATCGATCGAGCGCGAGTGATTGATGAGGTTGAACGCGGTCCATTCCTCGACCGTGGCGTCGCGCCGCCAGGAGAAGAGTGGATAAAGAAAAGTCCGGTCCTCGCGCCCCGTGGCGTCCTTGCGCAGCAGCCAGAGGGGCCGCAGGCCCTCGTAGTGCGTGCCGTCAGGGGTGTCCTTGGAAAACAGCAACGGACCCGCGACCTGCCGCTCGGTCACTTCGCCGGACGCGGGGTCAACCTGCTCGACGAGAAACGGCCAGACATTGTTCTCCGCGCGCGCGCCTGCCGCGCTCGCGCAAATCGCGAGTGCAGACATGAGGGTCCGGAGGCTGAGGCGCTTGGTCATGCGAAACGCTGTTCTGACAGGTCACTGGCCATTTGTTACCTATATTCTCCGCGACCTGTCGACAGTTCTACGGTCGCCGGCGCGATCCATGACACAGTCGCCGTTAGGAACACACCGTGATTCCCGGAGAAGGCGCAGAAAAATCCGTTTCGCTGATCCCGGCGGCGGCCCGGGCGGCGGCGAGGGCGCAGAGCGGTGCCTCGCGACCCTCGTCGGTCAGTTGAAAGGTGCCCCAGTGCATGCCGACGCCGCGGCGTGCCCCCAGATCCTGGTAGATTCGCACCGCTTCGGCCGGGTCGCAGTGTTGCGGCGCCATGAACCAGCGTGGTTCGTAGGCTCCGATGGGAATCAGCGCGAGATCCGGGGCGCCGAGGCGTTGGTCGATTTCGCGAAAAAACGTGTCGTCGTAGCCGGTGTCACCGGTGAATACGACGCGGCGCTCGCCGTGCTTGACGTGAAACCCGCCCCACAGCCGGCCGTTGCGCGCCCCGCTCAGCCGGTTGCTCCAGTGCCGGGCGGGCGTGACCGTGATCGTGGCGCCGTTTGCAGTGCGGTGATTCTGCCACCAGTCCAGCTCGACGATGCGGTCGGCCGCAAAGCCGGCCCGCCGCAACAAGGTCCCGTTGCCCAAGGGCGTGATTGCCAAGGGTGTGTCCCTCCGGGCCAAGGCCCGCAGGGTCGGCAGGTCGCAGTGGTCGTAGTGATCGTGGCTGAGAAGCACGACGTCGATCCGGGGCAGGTCGGTCCATGCGACGCCCGGCGCGTGCACGCGGCGCGGCCCCAACCGGCCCAACGGTCCGGCGCAGAGGCTGTAGACTGGATCAGTGAGAATCGTGAGATCCGCCCAACGCAGGAGAAACGTCGCGTGATTGACCGTGGTGCAGTCCACGATCGGCCCGCCAGGATGCGGGGCGAGGGGCGGCGGCGTGAAGTCGATCTGTGTTGGCCAGGGCGTCGGTTGGCTGGTGCGTCGCCAGCGCATGACGTCGCCCCAGGTGCGGTTGATGTGGCCGCGCGGATTGAAGAAACTCCGGCCGTCGCAGTGATCGGAAACCGGGTGAGTCGGAGCGCGGGCCATGATGCGGACAAGGGTGCACAGGGTTTCCGATTTGCCAATCGTGCCGCGGGGTTTTGTCTGCCGCTATGCGCATCACCGGAGGTCAGGCCCGCGGCATCCCCTTGGTCGCCCCCAAGGGCAACGCGGTGCGGCCGGCCACCGACCGC
>JAPOIC010000267.1 GCA_029979145.1 Opitutaceae bacterium | reverse complement strand
CGCCGAAGACGCAGTCGTGGGCGATGTGGCTGTAGGCGAGGACGGTGTTGTCGGAGCCGATGACGGTGAAGTCGCCGTCGTTGGTGGCGGCGTGGACGCTGACATATTCGCGAAAGACGTTGCGGTCGCCGACGCGCAGGCCGGGATTGCCGCCCTTGAACTTCAGGTCCTGGGTCTTGGCGCCGATGCTGCAATACGGGAACAGCTCGCAGCCCGCGCCGAGGACGGTGTTGCCCTCGACCGAGGCGTGGTGATGCAGCCGGCTGCCGGCCCCGAGGCGCACGTCGGCGCCGACAAAGGCAAAAGGCCCGATGGAGACGTCGTCGCCAAGCTCCGCGCCGGACTCAAGAATGGCGGTCGGGTGAATGGTCGCGGCCATGACGGCTTATTCCTCGCCCTCGTCCACCATGCCGAACATGACCTCGGCCGACGAGACGACTTGGCCGCCGACGGTGCAGTTGCACTCGCCCATCGCGAGCTTGTCGCCGCGGGTCTTGGTGATCTTGGCGTTGATGATGATCTGGTCGCCGGGGCGCACGGGCTTGCGGAACTTGACCTTGTCGGCGCTCATGAAGAACGCGGTGCGGCCGGCCTTGGCGGTCTTGCGCAGCAGGATGATGCCGGCGGCCTGCGCCATGGCTTCCAGCTGCAGCACGCCGGGCATGACCGGGTTGTTCGGGAAGTGGCCTTGGAAATACGGCTCGTTGATCGTGACGTTCTTGATCGCGACCAGCTCGTCGTCGCCGATGAACTCGACCACGCGGTCGATCATCACGAAAGGATAGCGGTGCGGGATGGTGTCGAGGATGCGGCGGACATCGAGGGAGGTCTCGGTCGGCAGCACCGTCGCGGGCCGGGGCTTCTTTTTCGGGCCCTTCTTCTTTTCCTGCAGCCGCTCATACAGGGCCTTGGTCAGCTCGGCGTTGATGGCGTGTCCGGGACGCGTGGCAATGATGTGCGCCTTGATCGGCAGGCCGAGGAGGACGACGTCGCCAATGATATCGAGGATCTTGTGGCGGACGAACTCGTCTTTGAAGCGCAGGGGCTCCTTGGAGATGATCTTGTCGCCCTTGATGACGACGGCGCAGTCGAGCGAGCCGCCCTTGATCTTGCCGAGCTTCAGCAGCTCCTCGATGTCCTCATAGATCGTAAACGTGCGGGCCGCAGCGATCTGGGTGATGTAGGTGTCGGGGTCGATCGACAGCGAAAGGTGCTGGGTGTGGATGCCGCGGTTGTCAGCGGAGGTGCACGAGATCTTCAGCTCGTCCGCCGGCAGCGCGATGATGGACGAGTCGCCGCGCGTGACCGAGACCGGGGCGTCGAGGGTGAAGTATTCCCGCTCCTGGTCCTGCTCGATCGGTTCGCCTTGAAGGAGCAGGTTGACGTAGGGCTTGGCTGAGCCGTCGAGGATCGGCGGCTCGGAGGCGTTCATCTCGATCACAACGTTGTCCACGCCGCAGCCGTGCAGGGCACTCAGGACGTGCTCGACGGTGTGAATTTTGGCGTGGCCGTTCTGAATCGTGGTGGCCCGGACGAGGTCCGTGACCTGGTCGACCCGCTGACGCAGCTCCGGCTCGCCGGCGAGGTCCACGCGCTTGAACACGATGCCGTGCCCGGCGGGGGCCGGCTTGAGCGTGAGGGTGACGGCCTCGCCCGTGTGCAGGGCATTGCCTTGAATGGAGACTTCGCGCGCGAGGGTGCGTTGTTTCATGGGTTTGCCGGCGGAGTCTTCCGATGTAGCTGGAAATGACAAGTTTGAGATGCGCCAAATCCCGCCCGGCCCCAGCGCGCCGCCTCGCTGCTTGACCTCGCCCCGGGGGCTTCTTAACTCCTGACCCTTTCGTCCTTCAAAATCCCACGTCACTCACATGCCCGCCGCCAACGACATCCGCAAAGGTCAGGTCATCAAATACAATGGTGAACCGCACCTCGTCATGGAAACCCAGCACCGCACGCCCGGCAACCTCCGCGCCTTCGTGCAGGTGAAGATGCGCAACCTTCGCTACGGCAAGGCGCTCGACCAGCGCTTCGCGTCGACCGACACCATTGAGGTGCTCACGACCGACCGCCGCACGCTGGAGTTCAGCTACGCCGACCGCGGCACGTTCGCGTTCATGGACCCCGAGACCTTCGACCAGATCGAGCTCAGTGAGGAGACCATCGGCGACCTCAAGAACTACCTCGCCCCCAACGGCAAGGTCGACGTCCTCTTCGTCGAGGGCGCCGCGCTCAACGTCGACCTCCCCTCCTCCGTCATCCTCAAGGTCATCGAGAGCGCCGAGGGCATCAAGGGCGACACCGCGAGCAACGTGCAAAAGCCCGCCACGCTCGAGACCGGCCTCGTCGTCCAAGTCCCGCTCTTCATCAAGGAAGGCGAGACGATCAAGGTCAGCACGCTCGACGGCTCCTACATGGGTCGCGCCTGAGGCGAGTCGAATTTGTTGAATGAAAAACCCGCGGTGCAAACCGCGGTTTTTTTGCGCCTGAAATTGTAGGGCGGGGTCAGCGATCCCGCCCTACAACCAATCACGCCCCCAACGCCGCGACCGCGGCATTGTAGGTCGGCTCCACTTCCTCGGGGGCCTTGACGGTCATCTTGAGGTCGTGCAGCCGGCCGTCCTTGAGGCCGTAAATCCAGCTGTGCACTGTCAGGTCCTGCCCGCGAGCCCAGGCGTCCTGCACCACGGTCGTGGCGCAGACGTTGG
>JAPOIC010000315.1 GCA_029979145.1 Opitutaceae bacterium | reverse complement strand
TTGCGCAGCTTGGACTGCGTCATCGCCTCAAACTCGTCGTGATAGGCCTCCCAGATGTGCAGGAGCGTGAGGAAATCAGAATCCGGGTGCAGGAACCGGCGGTGCGCCGCGTCCGCTTGAGTCTGCTTGTCGAGCGGACGTTCCCGCGGGTCCTGAATACTGAGGCCGGCGGCAATCACGAGCACCTCCTGCAGCGCCTTCTCCTCGCGGGCCTGCAAGATCATGCGGCCAATCGTCGGGTCAACCGGCAGCCGCGCGAGTTCGCGGCCGATCGGGGTGAGTTCGCGCGTGTAGGACGGGGTTTCCGAACCCCGCCTTTCGATTTCACCGTCGATCGCGGCGGGGTTCGGAGACCCCGCCCTACCTTCTTCCAGTGCCCCCAACTCTTCCAGCAACGCGTAACCGGCGCGAATCGCCTTCGTCGCCGGCATGTTGATGAAGGGGAAACGCTCGATGTCGCCCAAGCCGAACGCCTTCATCCGCAGGATCACGTCGGCCAGATTGGCGCGCTGGATTTCGGGCTGAGTGAAGCGCGGGCGCTCCAGAAAATCCTTTTCGGAATAGAGGCGGATGCACACACCTTCGGCGACGCGGCCGCTGCGGCCTTTGCGTTGGTCGGCGCTGGACTGCGCCACTGGTTCGATAGGCAGGCGACGGGTGCGTGTGGCGGGGGAATAGCGGCTGATGCGCGCGAGACAGGTGTCCACCACGAAGCGGATGCCCGGGATGGTAAGCGAGGTCTCCGCAATATTGGTCGCGATGACGATCTTGCGCCGTTGGGTCGATGCGAACACGCGCTGCTGCTCGGCGTTGCTGAGGCGACCAAAGAGCGGGACGAGCTCGCAGTTCGGCAACCGCCGGCCGTCGAGCAGGTCGCAGGTCTCGCGGATATCGCGCTCGCTCGGCATGAACACGAGCAGGTCGCCCGTGCCAGACTCCTTCACGATGCGCAACACGGCCTCCACCGCGCCGTCGATGTAGTGCAGCGCCTCGGCCTTGGCGGATGCGACGGCAGCGAGGTCGGCGCGGTCCTCGTTCTCATCGTTGTCAGCGTAGTCGCGGCCGAGTTCGTCGAGCGGGGAGTAGATGATTTCCACCGGAAAAGTGCTGCCGGAAACCTCAATGACCGGCGCGTCATCAAAGGCCGCGCTGAACATCGCCGTGTCGATGGTGGCCGAGGTAATGACGATCTTCAGCTCCGGGCGTTTGTAGCGTAGCGTGCGCAGGTGCCCGAGGAGGAAGTCGATGTTGAGCGAGCGCTCGTGCGCCTCGTCGATAATGATCGTGTCGTATTCCCGCAACAGCGGGTCGCCCTGCACCTCGGCGAGCAGCATGCCGTCGGTGAGAAACTTGATGACCGTGGCCAGTGTGGTCTGGTCGTTGAACCGGATTTTGCAACCCACTTCCCGACCCCAGCCAACGTTCAATTCCTCCGCCACGCGCCGCGACACCGACAAGGCCGCCACGCGCCGCGGCTGCGTGCAGGCGATGCGACCCAGCTTCCCCCGGCCGGCCGCGAGGCACATCTTCGGGATTTGCGTGGTTTTGCCCGAGCCGGTTTCGCCCGCGAGGATCACGACCGGGTGCGTCTGGATGGCCGCGACCACTTCCTCCGCACGCGCGCTGATCGGCAGCTCGGGCGGAAACTCGAGGCGGAAGTTGAACGACTGGGAACGGCGGGCGGGCACGGCTGACAGGTAAACCACGCCAAACCCGAGGGGCACGAAAGGAAAATCATCCGGCGCACCGCCCTTATTTC
>JAPOIC010000177.1 GCA_029979145.1 Opitutaceae bacterium | reverse complement strand
GACACTCGCTGAACTTTTCCGAAGCGACCCTGCGGGTCCTCGCCCGCGAGCATTTCGCCCAACTCGCCGACGAACAGTTTCGCGTCGTCTTCACCCTTTGCGGCCATGTCGGCCAGCCGCACTACGACATCATTAAGGAAGAGGCCGCGGCCTTCAACGCAGCGAATGCCGACACCAAGGTGATCGCAACCTCCGAGACCGACCTCATCGACAAATCGATCGTCATCGTAAACCACGCCGCCCTCGGCGAGGTGTCGTTCCTGATGCACACGGATCCCGATTGCGTCGACCTCTCCCGCCTTCCCGCCGACCGCGTGCCCTCCCTGGAGCAAGACGCCGTCTGGGGCCCAGACCCCCGCCCCTCCTCCGCCGCCAAAGGCGCCGCCTACACCCGCGCCTTCGTCGCTGCGGCCGCCAAACTCATCCACACCACCCTCGCCCAAGCCACTAAGTAACGTATTACGTTACAAACTGCGAGCCCAGCTCCCGGCCTTTAGGCCTCAAGTTTCAAGGTCCACGCATCAAGTTTCAGGATTTCAGAACTTCGGAATTCTTCCCTCTTCCGCCATAAGGTGTCGCCCCTCGGAACCGCCACCGCTCAGCTCGTCCAAACCATTCTCGCCGAAATCCGTTTGTAACGTATTATGTTACAAACGGCGAAAACCCTTTGCCCGTTCTCCGCTCCTCGCTATCTACTCCCGGCCTTCAAGTTTTAAGTTTCAGGTTTCAGGATTTCAGATTTTCCCCGTTTCCTGCTCCTAGCTCCACGCTCACTGCTACCCGCTTTTCTCCGCCATGAAGTATCGTTCGCTCGGCCGCACCGGCCTTTCTGTCAGTGAAGTTTCCCTCGGCACCTGGGCTTTTGGTTCGCCGTCGATCTATGGCACGGTCGAGGCCGACGACGCCCATCGCGCCATCCGCGGCGCACTTGACGCAGGGATCACGTTTTTCGACACCGCTCCGCTCTACGGCACGAAGGAGGCCGACGGCATTGCCGAGCAGGTCCTCGGCGCTGGGCTCGGCGCGGACCGCAACAAGGTCATCATCGCCACGAAGTTCGGCCGCTACCACTCGCGCGTGCACACGAACGAGCTCTTCGACGCCGACACTCTCGTGTGGTCCGTGGAGCAGAGCCTCCAGCGCCTCGGCACCGATCGGCTCGACGTGCTGTTTTTCCACTCGCCGACTCATCCCGACAAGATCAACGACAACGTCTGGGCCGCCCTCGATCGCCTGAAGCAGTCGGGCAAGGTGCGCTTCGTCGGCACGTCCACGGGCTTCATTGACGGCACGGGCGAGATGACCCGCACGTGGGCGCGCGATGGCCGCATCGATGTCGCCCAGATCGCCTACAGCCTCACCTACCGCGAGTGGGAACCGATCCTCAACGAGCTCGGTGAACTCGGCGTCGGCATCGTCGCCCGCGAGTCCCTCGCCAACGGCTTCCTCGCCGGCGTCTTCACCAAGGACACCGTCTTCCCCGCGGGCTCGCTCAATTCGCGTTACTCCCGCGAGGAGATCACCGAGCGCGTCGCCACCACCGACGCCTATAGAAGACTCCTCGTGCGTGGCGACGTCACTTCGATGGCGCAGGCCGCCATGCGCTGGGTGATCGACAACCCGCATGTCTCCACCGTCCTTTCCGGCTCGCGCAAGCTCGCCGAGATCCTCGACTGCGCCGGCGCCTCGGACACCGCCGGCTTCACCGCCGCCGAGCTCGCCGAGGCCCGTCGGTTGCACGTGAAGGATTTTTCGCCGGCCTGACGCCCTTGGCTGAGCCCGTCCCGCTGCCGTCCGAACTCGCCGCGCTCCACCATGAGCTCGGGATTCCGGCTGATTACGGCGCGCGGCGCGGCCTTCCGCTCCAAGCTGACGCCGAGGCCGGTGCACTCGTCACCGTCGCGCGCAAAGCCGACGGCACGTCGGTGCAACTTATCGCGCCCGCCGCGAAGGCGTGGGCCGACCTGCATCAAGCCGCGGCCCACGAGGGCATCGTGCTCACCGCCGTCTCAGGCCACCGCAGCGTCAGCCGCCAAGCCGATCTGATCCGCCGTAAACTGGCCGTCGGCCAATCCATCGCTGCCATTCTCGCCGTGATGGCCGCGCCCGGCTTCAGCGAGCACCACACCGGCCGCGCTTTGGACGTCGGCACCCCGGACTACCCCGATCTTGAGGAGGCCTTCGCTGACTCCCCGGCCTTCGCGTGGCTGAACCGGCGCGCGGCGGATTTCGGATTCCGGCTCAGCTTTCCGAAAGACAATCCTCGCGGCTTTATTTTCGAGCCTTGGCACTGGTTTTGGACGGAGTAAGCCCCACGACTGCGCGCCGACCGCAGGCGTGACTGTCCGAAGGCCCTTTTCTTGGAATAGTTCTAATTATCACTTGCGATTTAGAACCATTCCAATTGGTTGCCCCTCCCCAATCGTCATGCCTGCCACTGTCACCCTCTCACCCGATAACTTCGCCCAAGCGCTCGCCGACAGCGGCCTGCGCAACACCCCCCAGCGCGAGGTCATCTACAGCATCCTCCTCAAGAAACGTGATCACCCCACCGCCGACGAGGTGTATGCCCGCGTGAAGGCGGAGCTTCCTACCATCTCTTTGGCAACAGTTTACAACTGTCTCGAGGCCTTGGTGAACTGCAACTTGGTCCGCGCCGTCAATTTCGAGCGCGAGCCCACCCGCTACTGCCCCAACCTCCACCCCCACGCCCATTTTCACGACGAGACGGCCGGTTCGACGCACGACATCGATCTGCCGCCGGGCCTGCTCGAGCAGGTCCGCGCCATCCTGCCCCCGGGCTACGACGCCTCCTCCATCGAGATCAGCTTCCGCGGCCGCACCGCGCCGGAAGCCGCCACCCGCTAATTCCCTTTCACATGTCCAAACTGGAAATCAAAGACCTCCACATCGCCATCGGCGAAAAGAAGATCGTCAAGGGCCTCTCCCTCACGCTCAACAGCGGCGAAGTCCACGCCATCATGGGCCCCAACGGCACCGGCAAGAGCACGCTCGCCAAGGCCATCGCGGGCCACCCGGATTACACGATCACGTCAGGCGACGTCCTCCTCGACGGTCAGTCCATCCTCGCGATGGAGCCCGATGAGCGCGCCCGCGCCGGCATCTTCCTCGCCTTCCAATACCCAAGCGAGATCCCCGGCGTCAGCATCGCCAACTTCCTTCGCGCCGCCGTCCAAGCCCGCATGGCCGACGGCGAGGAACTCGATGCCACCGGCTACTACAAGCGCCTCTACGGCAAAATGGACTCGCTCAAGATCGACCGGAAGTTCACCTCCCGCTCGGTCAACGAGGGTTTCTCCGGCGGCGAAAAGAAGCGCTGCGAGATCCTCCAGATGGCCATGCTTGAGCCCAAGTTCGCGCTGATGGACGAGACCGACTCCGGTCTCGACATCGACGCACTCCGCATCGTCGCCGAGGGCGTCAACGCCATGCGCGGCGAAAACTTCGGCGCGCTCATGATCACCCACTACCAGCGCCTGCTCGACTACATCGTCCCCGACCAAGTGCACGTCATGTATGACGGCCGCATCGTGAAAAGCGGTGACAAGTCCCTCGCCCTCGAGCTCGAGGCCAAGGGTTACGACTGGGTCAAGACCGAGCTCGCCACCGCCTGACCGAACCCATTTCCGCCATGCCAGACATTTCCGACACCATCGAGCCGCAGGTCGCGACCGACAACCCGGTCGCCGGCATCGACCAGTCCAAGGGCGACTTCACCTACAACGTCAAATACGACTTCGACGCCGGCACCGGCCTGACCGAAAACACCGTTCGCTACATCAGTCAGGTGAAACAGGAGGCCGCGTGGCTCCTCGACTTCCGCCTCAACGCGCTGAAGAAATTCGAATCCATGCCCATGCCCACGCACTGGGCGACGAAGGATCTCGAGAACATCAATTTCGACAAGATCCGCTACTACCTCTCGCAGGGCCAAAAGCCCAAGCGCACATGGGACGAGGTGCCGGACGACATCAAGCGGACCTTCGAACGTCTCGGCATTCCGGAGCAGGAGCGCAAGTTCCTCGCCGGCGTCGAGGCCCAGTTCGACTCCGAGGCCGCCTACTCCAACATCAAGGAGATCGTCTCCAAGCAGGGCGTCATCTTCGTCAACTCCACCGAGGGCCTTCGCGAACACCCCGAGCTGTTCCGCAAGTTCTTCGGCAAGGTCATCCCCACCGGCGACAACAAGTTCGCCGCGCTCAACAGCGCCGTCTTCTCGGGTGGCTCCTTCATCTACGTTCCGAAGGGCGTGAAGGTCGCGCAGCCGCTCCAGGCCTACTTCCGCATCAACGCCGAGAACTTCGGCCAGTTCGAGCGCACCCTCATCATCGCCGACGAGGGCGCCGAGGTCACCTACATGGAGGGCTGCACCGCCCCGAAGTTCAGCACCTCCACGCTGCACAGCGCAGTGGTCGAGCTCGTCGCGCTCAAGGGCGCGAAGATCCAATACATCACCGTCCAGAACTGGGCCAACAACGTCTTCAACATCGTGACCAAGCGCGGCATCGCGCACGAGGAGGCCGAGATCAAGTGGATCGACTGCAACATCGGCGGCCGCCTCACAATGAAGTATCCCGGCGTCGTCCTGAAGGGCCGCAAGGCCCGCGGCGAGGTCATCTCCATAGCCCTCGCCAACGACGGCCAGCACCAGGACACCGGCGCGAAGATGATTCACGCCGCCGACGAGACCACGTCCAACGTCGTCTCCAAGTCCATCTCCGTCGGCCAGGGCCGCTCCACCT
>JAPOIC010000179.1 GCA_029979145.1 Opitutaceae bacterium | reverse complement strand
GCCTTACGCGCTGCCCGGCATCCTGACCTCGTCAATTCTCGGCATCGCCCGCGTGGCCGGCGAGACCGCGCCGATCATGTTCACCGCCGCCTATGTCATGCGCGACAAGCTGCCGTGGGAAGACCTGAAGCACGCCGGCGACTTTTTCTTCCAGGGCGTCATGGCGCTGCCGTATCACATTTACGTCGTCAGCTCCAAGATCCCGCAGAACGACTACACCGAGCGCGTGCAATACGGCACCGCCTTTGTCTTCCTTTTCATCGTGGCCGTCATCGCGGCTTCGTCCATCGTTCTTCGCAATCACCTCCGCAACCGCTACAAATGGTGACGACCTCAACTCTCATGGAATCCCGTACGACCGCCACCCCTGACTCCGCGGCCATCCGCGCCGACGCCGGCGCCGCTCCGTCCGCCCCGGTCGGCCGCACCTTGATCGACATCGATCACGTCGATTTCTACTACGGCGACAACCAAGCCCTCTTCGACATCGACATGAAAATTGAGGAGAAGAAGGTCACCGCCTTCATCGGGCCCTCCGGCTGCGGCAAATCGACCCTCCTGCGCTGCCTCAACCGCATGAACGACCTGATCGACGGCACGGCGGTGAAGCGCGGCCAGATTCGCATTCGCGGCACCAATATCTATGGACCCGACGTCGACGTGATCGAGTTGCGCAAGCGCGTGGGCATGGTCTTCCAGAAATCGAACCCTTTTCCCAAGTCCATCTACGAAAACATCACCTACGGCCTCCGCCTGCAGGGCGTGAAGGACAAGTCCCGCCTCGACGAGGTTGTGGAGAAATCGCTGCGGGGCGCCGCCCTGTGGGACGAGGTGAAGGACCGCCTGCACGCTTCGGGCCTCGGCCTCTCCGGCGGTCAGCAGCAGCGCCTGTGCATCGCCCGCGCCATCGCGGTGGAGCCCGACGTGATCCTGATGGACGAGCCCTGTTCCGCGCTCGACCCGATCTCAACCTCCAAGGTCGAGGAACTCATTCACGAGCTGAAGGAGCGCTTCACGATCATCATCGTCACGCACAACATGCAGCAGGCGGCGCGTTGCTCGGACAAAACCGCGTTCTTCTACCTCGGGCGCCTGATTGAGTTTGATGACACCCAGACCATTTTCATGAATCCGACCAATGCGCAGACCGAAGCCTACGTCTCGGGGCGCTTTGGTTGATTTTTCCCTCACACCTGTCCGCCCCTCTAATCACGGTCCTTACTCTCCCGTCATGAAACGTTTCTTCGACTCCGAACTCGAAACCTTCCGCACCCACCTGATCAAGATGGGTGAGACTGCCGTGGCCCAGCTGCAGGACGCCATGAAGGCGCTCGTCGACGCCGACATTGGCTTGGCGGACCGCGTGATCGCGCGCGACGACGAACTCGATCAGCTCGAGATCAAGATCGACGAGGAAGCCGTGCGCTACATGAACATGCGCGCGCCGATCGCCTCCGACCTGCGGCTGGTAATCGTGGGCATGAAGGCTTCGCATGACCTCGAGCGCGTGGGCGACGAGGCGACCAGCATTTCCAAGCGTGCCGTGAAGCTCGCCGCCGAGCCGCCGCTCAAGCCTTACGTCGACCTGCCGCGCATGGCGGGCGTGGCCGCACAGATGCTGCGCGACGCCCTCGACTGCTTTTTCCACGGCGACCCGCAAAAGGCCGCCTCTGTCATCCGGCGCGACGCCGAGGTTGATACGCTGAACAATCAACTCTACCGCGAGCTCACCAGCTACATGCTGGAGTCGCCCGGCACGATCGGTCGCGCCATCGAGTTGATGTTCATCTCCAAGTCGATCGAACGCATCGCCGACCATGCCACCAACATCGCCGAAGAGATGATCTTCCTGGCGAAGGGCAAGGACGTGCGCCACAGCCCTGACCTGAAAAAAGGCGACGGCGCCGCGGCGGTCTGAGACCTCAGCCAGCGCGACCCCGAAGGCGCGCCCAGAGGAGACCCAGGCGCTCGCGGATCGCCCACGTGCTGTCTTCCAGCCCGTCGAGACCCCAAAACCAGTCGCTCAGGATGAACTGGTCGCACGCGATGGCACGGAAGTCCGCCGGGCAAGCGAGCGGTTGCAACCCGGCCCCGCGCATCAGCGCCATGGAGCGGGGCATGTGCCAGGCGGAGGTAACCAATGCGAACGGCGCGTCGCCTATGAGGCCGCGGATGGCCGCGGCCTCGCCCTCGGTGTCACGCCCTTGATCGATGGTCAGGATGCGGGCGGAGTCCACGCCCAGTGACCGGGCGCCCAGCGCGAGGATTTCCGCATGGGTGGGTTGCCCGGCCAACCCGGGGCCGCTGGTGACCAAGATCGCGTCGGGGAGCAAGTGGGCGAGGCGGACGCCTTCGGCCAGGCGCGACCGGGCATTGAGGCTGAGTTGGCTCAGGGCTGGCAGGCGCCCCGTGTCGGTGTGGCCACCGCCCAACACTACGATGTAGCGGCAGGCCGCCAACTCCGGTGGCAGGTCGTAACCCACCGCATATTCCGGCACGGCGGGATACTGTGATTCCAAAGGCGCGAGCAGCACCCGGCCGACTTGGCGGTGGCTGAGCACGACCAGTAGCAACGTGCCGAGGGTGAGCAGAACCGTCCCCGACCGCTGCCGTCCTCGCCAACGCAGGACCAGTCCGGTGACCAGCATCAGCAGCCCCGCTTGGAGCGGCATGAGGAAAAAGGTGACGGCTTTCTTGAGCGCAAACAGCACGGCGGCCATGGCGACACTGTGATAGGCCGGAGGGAGTGCGTCGGGCAATCCGCCTTTCCGGCTCAGGGGCGGTTTGTCGATTTTTCGGGCCCGCCAGACCTCGAAAATGGGGCGGCCAACGGGATTCGAACCCGCGACCCCATGAATCACAATCATGTGCTCTAACCAACTGAGCTATGGCCGCCGTAAAGGAGAGCCGGTGAACTTCGCGGCGGGATTCCGCCCTGTCAATCCCTAGTTGCCCGGGTTTGCGGTTGCGCAGATTTCCCCGCTGGCGCACCGTGCCGGGTTCTCATGCAACGCCTGCGGATCCTCACCTTCAACATCGCGCACGGCCGCGGGTTGACCCCGATCCAGGGACTGACGCTCGGGCGCAAACTGCGGGCCAACCTGCGCAAGATCTCCCGGCTGATCACTGAGTTGGATCCGGATGTCGTGGCCCTGCAGGAGATCGACCAGAACTCCCGCTGGGCGGGGAATTTCGACCACTTGGAATACCTGCGGGTGCACACCGGCTACCCGTATTCCATTTTCGGTATCAACAACAAGCGCGACGGGTTGCTGAACCTCAATTACGGCAACGCGTTTCTGTCCAAGCATCCGATCGTGGAGTCCGAGAACATTGTCTTCGGTGCGCGCACCGTGGGCGAAAAGGGATTTTTGTTCATTGAAATCGATGTCGGCGGCGGCCGGCGCGTGCCGTTGCTCAACCTGCATTTACATTACCGGTCGCGCACTCATCGCTTTCGCCAGGTAGGCAAGATCATGGACTACGTCGCTGAACGGGTCGTGAGTCATGCGGGTGACTGGCACATGCTGCCGATCGTCTGCGGTGACCTGAACAACCAGGCCCACCTGCCCGACGCCACGGCGGAGCTGATGCGGTATTTCTCCCTGCACGGCGACTACACGCTGCACCCGCGCGACGGCCTGACTTTTCCGTCGCCGCTGCCTAGCCGCGGGCTGGATTTCATTTTCCTGCCGCCGGAGTGCAGTGACGTGCGCTGCGAGGTCGTGCGGAGTTTCCTGTCGGACCACCGCCCGGTCTGGGCGGACTTTGCCCTGAAATAAGCCGCAAATCAGACTTTGCCCCGCGGCGGTTTGTCCGCCACACCAGACGTCCCATGTCCCGCATTGCCCGAGCCTTTGCCGAAGCCCGCTCCGCCCGTCGCGCCGCGTTCGTCGCCTACCTGTGCGCCGGAGATCCCGACCTCGAGACCTCGCTGGCCGCGTGCCAGACCCTGATCGAAAACGGCGTGGACGTGCTGGAGCTCGGCGTACCGTTTTCGGATCCGCTGGCGGACGGCCTGACGAACCAGTTGGCGGCCCAGCGCGCCCTGGCCTCGGGCATGAACAAGGACAAGGTCTTCGAACTGGTGCGACGCATCCGCGAATTCAGCGAGGTGCCGATCGTGTTCTACACTTACTACAACCTGGTGTTCGCCAACGGCGTCGACGCCTACGTGCGCGAGGCGCGCGCAGCCGGAGTGGACGGCATGCTCACCCTCGACTTGCCGCCGGAGGAAGCCGGCGAGGTGAAGGCAGCCTGTGCCAGGCATGGCGTGGAGACGGTTTTTATTGTCGCGCCGACGACGCCCGATGAGCGCATCGCGCGCATCACCGCCGCGGCGACGGGGTTCATCTACTACGTCTCGCGCGAAGGCGTAACGGGCGTTCGCGACGCGGTGGCGACGAGCGTCCCCGATGTCGTGGCGCGCATCAAGGCCCTGACCAAGCTCCCGGTCGTGGTGGGCTTTGGCATTTCCACGCGCGAGCATGTGCAACAGGTGGCGAAGATCGCGGACGGCGTCGTGGTCGGCAGTTTGCTCGTGAACGCGATTCGCGACAACCTTGGCTCGACCGAGTCCACCTGTGGGCGCCTGCGGGATCTCATGACCGACTTGGTTGCCGGTCTGGGCCAGGGCTGAACGAAAGCAGTGATGCAACGGCGGGTCCTGCTGATTGACGACGAGCGGCTGCAATTCCGACTCTTGCAGCAGCTGTTCGCCGCCTTCGGTGCCGACAGT
>JAPOIC010000102.1 GCA_029979145.1 Opitutaceae bacterium | reverse complement strand
CGGTGGCGCGTGCGCCGGGCGCTCAAGACCCAGCGGGTGAAAAAGCGGCCCGCGGCGAAGAAGAAAAAGTAACGTCCGCCGGCGCCGGCCATTTTCCCATCGCCGCGCGACCTGCCGCGGTGCAGGCTCGCTCATCCCCGCCCCCATGAGCGAACTCAAGGAACTCTTGCTCCGTGATCCCCGGCTGACCCTGGCCGTGGCCGAAAGCCTCACCTGCGGAAACCTGCAGGCGCATATCGGTCGTGTGTCCGGCGCCTCGAATTTTTTCCTCGGCGGCATCACCGCCTATACGATCGACCAGAAGGTGAAGCATCTCGGCGTTGATCGCGCGTCGGCCGATTCGGTGAACTGCGTGTCGGCTGCCGTGGCCGAGCAGATGGCGCGGGGCGCGGTGGAGTTGTTTGGTGCCGACCTCGCGCTGGCGACGACCGGTTACGCGGAACCGTCGGCCGAGCGCCAGGTGAAGGTGCCATTCGCTTGGTGGGCATTGGCGCATCGGAGGGGCGCTGATTGGCACGTGCAAAGCACGCGCTTGGAATGCGCCGGCGCGACGCGGTTGCAGGTGCAGGCGCGGGTCACCGTCGCGGCGATCACCGGGTTGCTCGAATACCTGCGGGAGACGCGCTGAGAGGCGTTGTTTTTTGCCGCGGATTTCGCGGATGAGACGGATGCAGAATCGGAGCGTTGCCCAGATGTAGGGCGGGGTCGCCGACCCCGCCGCTCCGAAGGAATCCAACTGTTCTATGCCGGCGTGACGCCGCCGCTCCCGAGGAAGACCGCAGGCGGGATTCCGCCCGGCCGCCGGCGGTTTGTAACGTAATACGTTACAAACCGCTTCTCCCCGGGATCGGGATTGGTCCCGGCGGATTTCGAAATCTGGTCCCGGCAGGGGCGCAGGTGTAGGGCGGGATTTCCAAATCCCGCCGGTCAGCGATCTGCACGAAAAAGGCGGGGTTCGGAGACCCCGCCCTACACCCTAAGCCACACGCCTAAAACTCAGAGCACCGTGTTCTGCAGGAGCTCGACGCTTTCGCCGTTGGGGCCCTCGACGAAGGCGATGCGGACGGGGACGTCGCCTAGGCCGTTGGTGCTCTTGATCGTCACGTCCTTGGGCTCGAGGGTGAATTTGTAACCCATGGCCTTGAGGTTGGCGCAAGCGGCGTCGAGGCGGGTGGTGCGCAGGGCGAAGTGGATGAGCGCGCCGACGTCGGTGGATGACCACGCGAGGTCTTCGAAGACCTCCACGTAGTTGCCGTCGCCGCAGTCGAACATGCCCGCGCGCTTCGGGGGCTCGGCCCAGGTCACGCGGTCGGTGCAGCCGAGTCCTTCGCGGTAGAACCGCAGCGTGGCGTCCCAATCCCGGGTCTTGATCGCGACGTGGTGAACCCCGCCGTTGCCGAGGATGGCGTTGGCCATGACCTCAGTTCGTCAGCTCGGTGACGTAGGCGATGAGGGGCCGGACCTCCTCGGGGGGCGTCACCCAGTTGCTGTAGAGGATTTCGGGCAGGGTGTAGTTGGTCGAGTAGAGCGAGCGGTTGGCCTCGTCGTTGCGCGTGAGGTAGCCGGCCTTGAGGCTGGCGCCGGCGTAGAGGCCCTTGTTCCGGTTATAGACGAGGACGGGCGTGGTGAGGATTTCCTCGTTGGAGTGTTCCGAGGCGGCGGCCTTGGGGCCCGCGACGGCCTTGGCGTCGACGCCGACGTGGAAACGCTGATTGAACAGCATGCGCGGGGTCGAGTCGTCCGTCAGGATGTAAATGGTTTCGTTGGCACTGGCGCCGATCTGGAGACCGAGGCTGCCCTCGGCGGCGGAGAGCAGAGCGGGCACGCTCCACGTGTTGTCGGCGCGGCGGACGAGAACAACGCCCCAGCCGTCCTTCACGCCCAGCACGAGGCCGGCGCGGAACTGATTGACGATGATTATGCCGCGGGCGCGCTTGAGCACCTCGGCGGGAATGGTGGTCTCGGGCTTGGCCATGAAATCCTGGAGGATGGCCTCGCAGGTTTCCACCCGTTCCACGTATTCGCTGCGGGGGATGGCGAGCGCGGCGGCCGGCGCCAGGCACAGCCCGGCGAGGAGCGAAAGGGAGAAAAACTTTTTCATAAGCATACGGCGGAAGGGATTTGCCCGCTACCTAAGCAGGGCGTCGGCGGGTTGGAAAGCGCGGATTGCACCCGGTTCCGTTCAGTCGAGCCCGCGGTCGGCGAGGTCATCCTCGTCCCAACCAAAGTAGTGGCCCAGTTCGTGGAGGTAGGTCAGGCGCACCTCCTCGTCGAAGGCCTCGAGGTCGCCGCCGGCGAAATCCCAGAGGTTTTCGAGGTAAAGGAGGATGCGGGGCGGGGCCGGGTCGGCGTGGCTGAACTCCGTGCCATGGGGGTTGCCCATGAACAACCCGAGGATGTCCGACTCGAACCCTTGGTCGAGGACGTCGTCGTCGGGCCCCTCTTCACAATGCACCGGGACGCCGGCGGCCAGCGGCCGGATCTCGTCGGGCAGCTCCGCCTGCAGGCGGGCCACCAGCGTGAGGGTCCGGCGGGCGAGCGCGTCGAAAGTCATCGCGGCATGTAACGTCGCCGGGGGATCGCCGTCTAGAACGATGTCATGAAACTCCCGACCAACGGAATCCTCATCCTCATCACCGCCGGCCTCTGGCTGGCATTGCCCCTGACTCGCGCCGCCGATGCGGCCGACCGCCCGGAACGCGGCGAACGCGCGGAGCGTGCCGCCGAACGCCTCCAGCACCTCGCCCAGGAACTCGCGCTCACCGATGCCCAAAAGGCCCAGATCGGCGACCTCATGGCCAAGCAGCGCGACGCGGCTTTCGCCATCATGGACAACGAGGACCTGAACCGTCGCGAGAAGATGAAAAAGGTGCGCGACCTGCGCGAGACCGGCCGGATGCAGATCCGCGCTCTGTTGACGCCCGAGCAGAAAAAGAAATTCGACGCCCTGCCGCGCGAACCCATGCGGAAGTGAGCGGAAGTGTAGGGCGGGGGTTCCAAACCCCGCCATCAGCCTGGGAACACAAACAAGGCGGGGATCGGAGTCCCCGCCCTACATTCCTGCCGCATTGCTTTCCGGGCGCGCGCTTCCCAACGTGCCCGGATGCATGCGCCGCGGGTGATCATCGTCGGGGGAGGAGCCGCCGGCTTCTTCGCGGCGATCACGTGCGCGGAAGCCAACCCGGAGGCCCGGGTGGGCATCTACGAAACGACGGCGCACCCGTTGGCGAAGGTGCGCATTTCCGGCGGCGGCCGGTGCAACGTGACGCATGCGTGCTTCGAGCCCCGCGAACTCGTCACCCGCTACCCGCGTGGCGGCAGCGAACTTTTGGGCGCTTTCCATCGCTGGGGCCCGCGGGACACCATCGCGTGGTTTGCGGACCGCGGTGTCGCGCTGAAGACGGAGGCCGACGGCCGGATGTTTCCGGTGACCGATGACTCGGCCACGATCGTCGACTGCCTGCAGCGCGCGGCGAGCGCGGCCGGCGTCGAGGTGCACACGCGGCTCGGCGTGCGCCGGGCCTTGGGCCGGCCGCCGGGGTCAGATGCGCCGCCGCTGTTTCAGGTTACCTTGACGGATGACTCCAACGTAGCCTGTGAACGCCTGCTGTTGGCGACGGGCGGCAACCGGGCTTCGGCGGGAACGCTGATTGCGGAATCACTCGGCCACACGATCGAGCCGCCGGTGCCGTCGCTGTTCACCTTTCACATTGATGACCGGCGAATCGACCGGTTTTCGGGCGTCAGCGTGGAGTCTGCGGCGGTGACGGTGCCGGGCACGAAGCTCGGCGCCGAGGGACCGCTGCTGATCACGCATTGGGGCCTGAGCGGGCCGGCGGTGTTGAAGCTGTCGGCGTGGGGGGCGCGCGAGCTCGCGGCGCGCAACTACGAGTTTCCGTTGCGCGTGAACTTCGTGGCACCGCGGACCCGCGACGCGGTGTATCAAGAACTCGCGGCGCAGCGCGAGGCCCAGCCGCGCAAGCAGGTGGCGACGTGGAATCCCTTCGGGATGCCGTCGCGGTTGTGGGAGCGGCTGGTGCAGACGTCTGGCATCGCCGCCGGGCAGACATGGAGCGGAGTCGCCAACGCGGCGTTGCAGGCGTTGACGGAGACGCTCACCACCGCCGAGTTCACGGTCACGGGCAAGAGCATGAACAAGGAAGAATTTGTCACCTGCGGCGGCGTGCGGTTGCGCGAGGTGGAGTTCAAGACGATGGAGAGCAAGGTCTGCGCCGGGCTGCACTTTGCCGGCGAGGTGCTCGACATCGACGGCATTACGGGCGGCTTCAATTTTCAGGCGGCGTGGACCACCGGCCGGCTGGCGGGGTTGGCGATGGCGGGTTGAATTTTTGCGATGCCGACCTACCTGCAACTCCTTCTCCTGATCCTGCCGGTGTTCGGCGTGATGGCGGTCGGCGTGTTGCTGCGCCGGCTGAATGTGCTGACGGCGGAGGCGGACAGGAGCCTGCTGCGGATCGTCGTGAATTTGCTCTACCCGTGCCTGATTTTTGAAAACGTCTACGCCAACCCCGCGTTGCGCGATCCCAGCAACCTCGGCTGGGCGCCTTTGGTGGGATTCGGCACGATGGCGCTGGGCATCGCCGCGTGTTACTACGCCGCCAAGGCGCTGGGCTTCACCGTCGGCACGGGGCTGCGCACCTTCGCGTTCATGGCGGGCATCTACAACTACTCCTACATCACCGTTCCGGTGGTGGAGAAACTGTTTGGCCGCGAGACGCTCGGCGTGCTGTTTGTGCACAACGTCGGCAGCGAGGTGGCGATCTGGGTGGTGGGCGTGCTGGTGTTGTCAGGCCAGTCGTTGCGCACGGGCTGGCGGCAGGCGTTGAGCGCTCCGGTGTGGGCGCTGGTGATTTCCGTGGCGGTGAATCTCTTGGGGCTCGGCGCGCACGTGCCGGTGGTGCTGGCGGGCGTGATCCATGCCTTGGCGGCCTGCGCGATTCCCTTTGGCCTGCTGCTCAGCGGCGCCGTGTTGGCGGAACATCTTTTTCAAAAACCCGCCGCGCTCGTGGACCTGCGCACCTCGGTCGGCGCGGTCGTCATGCGGTTGGGCGTGCTCACGGTGGCGATGCTGCTGTTGGCGCGCTTCGGGCCCTTCACCGCGGACCTGAAGCATGTGATCTTGGTGCAGGCGGTGATGCCTGCGGGCTTTCTGCCGCTGGTGCTGGTGAAGCACTACGGCGGGCACAATCTCGTCGCGGCGCGCGTGGTGGTGGCTACGGTGGCGGTCGGGTTGCTGATGATCCCGCTGTGGCTGCGCGTGGGGTTGGCGTTTGTCGGGTAGGTTGCCGGCTTGGTCGAAAAAACACCAGCCGACGGCGAAGGGACTCGCCGTCCCACCTGGTATCCGCGGACGCCGGGTTGACCGCGGGCCGGTCGCCGGGCATGGATGTCGGCTATGGACTGGATCACCGAACCGCAGGCATGGATCAGTCTGCTCACGCTTACCGGGCTCGAGATCGTGCTCGGCATCGACAATATTATCTTCATCTCGATCCTGGCGGGAAAGCTGCCGGCGGACCAGCAGGCCAAGGCGCGGCAACTGGGCCTGAGCCTCGCACTCATCACGCGACTCCTGCTGCTCGCAAGCATCGCGTGGATGGCAAAGCTCACCACGCCTTGGTTTACCTTCATCGGCCACGGGGTGTCGGGCCGCGACCTCATCCTGATTCTCGGCGGTCTGTTCCTGCTGGTGAAAAGCACGATGGAAATTCACGAGAAGCTGGAGGGCGAGGATGCGCACGACCGGCCGGTGAAAGCGGTGGCGAAATTCAGCCGCGTGATAATGCAGATCCTGCTGCTCGACGTCGTGTTCTCACTCGATTCCGTCATCACCGCCGTGGGCATGGCCCAGCATCTGGCGATCATGATGATCGCGGTTGTGCTGGCGATGGGCGTGATGCTGCTTTCCGCCGGGGCGATCAGTGATTTCGTGAACCGGCACCCGACGCTGAAAATTCTGGCACTGTCGTTCCTGCTCCTCATCGGCGTGACGCTCGTGGCGGAGGGCACAGGCATGCACATCCCGAAGGGCTACGTCTACTTCGCCATGGCGTTCTCGTTCGGCGTGGAAATGCTCAACCTGCGCCTGCGCCGCCCGGCTAAGCCGGTCGAGCTACATCAGCCATATCGCTGACGCCGAGAAGCGAAACGGCGGAAACCGAAGAAAGGTGGATGGGCACGTGCCGTGCCCGTCAGGCGTGCGTCAGTTTGTAACGTAATACGTTACAAACGGTCTCGGCCGCCACCCGCTGGGGGCGGTTGGGAGTGTAGTTGCAGAATGTGGCCGCTTGGAGCGAGTGTGGCCGGATTTCCCTCCACACTCTATCCGGTGTGCCGAGGAAATTTGTAACATAATACGTTACAACCTGCCGCGGGGGTGTTGGCGCGGCGTGATGCTGGGGAGGTTGGCGACGGGGTGGTGGCGGCGGGCTTGGGGCTGCCGGGGCGACGCGCCGAGGGACTGGCGCGCCCACCACCTTATTTGGTGTCGAGATGCGGGTGCTTGCGCGTGTCGACATGCTTGCGGTGGCGGCGACGCACCAGCTTGTCGAGTTTGTCCATCAGCAGGTCGAGGGACTTGTAGGCGTCTTCGCTCGAGGCGCTGGCGATGAGGTCGGGGCCACCGACCTCGATATGGCCCTGGGCGACGAATTCGTCGGTGGCTGAGCGGGTCTTGTCGTGCTCGAGGTCGAGCCGGATGCGCACGATGTGGTCGTTGTGGCGGAGGAGTCGCGAGGCCTTGGTCATGGCCGCTTCCTTGAGCGAATCGCTGAGGGTGAGGTGAATGCCGCTCACGATGATCTTGGCGGCGAGGATTTCGGGGCTGATTTCCTTGGTCATACGCGGGGTTGGACGCACGAGTGCGCAAAACGTTGCGTGGAAATGCCGCGCGCGATTCCATTCACAGGACGCGGATTAAGACGGATTAGTCGGGCTGCTGAATAATCCACCGCGCCGTGCATTGCCACGCTTGGCCAAGCCTGCTCTCGTGCGGCCACCCCATGCGTTGGAAATACCCCGGTCTGGCCTTGTTGGCGGTGGCTTATGCCGTTGCGTTTGCCCTCGTGCTGTGGCGCAAGACTGACGAGCAGACGGATGAGCGCGTCACCCTCCGGATCTCGCAGT
>JAPOIC010000189.1 GCA_029979145.1 Opitutaceae bacterium | reverse complement strand
GGAGGGGAATTCTGGAGCCAGGAATCCATGAATCAGAATCTTCCTGGTTTCCTGGCTTCAGAATTGAAACCCTTTGGAAGAGGAGAGCTCACCAGTGGGCGTGGTCGCCGCGCTTGAGGCTGCGAGCGAACTCCACGAGGAGGACGACGGCGTGCTCTACGTCACGCAGGTCGACCAGCTCGCTGGGCGTGTGCATGTAACGCAGGGGCACGCTGACGAGGCCGGTGGCAACGCCGCCGCGGGAGAGCTGCAGGGCGCGGGCATCGGTGCCGGTCGGACGCGGGTCCGCCTCGATCTGGAAGGGCACCTTGGCTTTCTTGGCGGCGGCGAGAAGGGCTTTGAAAACCTTGGGATTGATGTTGGCGCCACGGCAGATCATCGGGCCGCCGCCGAGCTTGAATTCGCCGAACTTGCGGTTGTCACAGTCGGGATGGTCGGTCGCGTGACCGACGTCGACGGCAATCGCGATATGGGGATTGACGCGGTAGCTGGATACGGTCGCTCCGCGCACGCCGATCTCCTCCTGGACCGTGCCGACGCTGACCACCTGGGCCGCGAGCTTTTTCTTGGCGGCGGCGAGCCGCACGAGGACCTCGCCCACGACGTAGGCACCAACCTTGTTGTCGAAGGCGCGCGCGGCGCCGATGGTGCCGTGCAGCAGTTCGAAGCCGTGATCGTAGGTCGCGGTGTCACCGAGGCTGATCAAATTGAGTGCTTCCTTTTTAGAAGAGACGCCGATGTCGATCCAGAGCTCATGGCGCTCCGGCACACGTTTGCGATCGGCTTCGTCCATCAAGTGAATCGCCCGCTTGCCTGTGACGCCTTTGACGACGCCGTTGGCCGTCTGGATGCGCACGCGCCGGCCTGAAATGACGGAGCGGTCGTGACCGCCGATGGTGTCGAAATAGAGGAAGCCCCGCTCATTTACGTAAGTGATCAGCAGTCCGAGCTCGTCGAGGTGGCCGGCGAGCATCAAGACCGGATCGCCTGTGGGATTGAGGGTGGCGATGCGGTTGCCGAGTGCGTCGTTGGCGTAGGTGTCGGCGGACGGTTTGACGTATTGGTCGAAGACCGACTGGGCTTCAGCTTCGTAGCCGGACGGCGAGCGCGCCGCGAGCAGGTCGGTCAGGAACGGGGGGACAACAGGTGTAGCCATGGAAATTAGGTGTCGTTGATTTGGTCGGCGATCTCCTCGAGCGGGTAGGTGATGATCTCGGCCAGGGTGGGGTGATACCAAGGCGCCTTGAGGAGATCAAAGACGGTCGCCTTCATTGCGAGCGGGCCGGAGAAACAGTGGATGAGTTCACCGGCGTCCTTGCCGACGATCTCGGCGCCGAGGATGCGGCCGGTTTTCGGGGCGGCGATTACCTTCACGTAGCCGTAATTGGCCTCCATCAGGATGGACTTGCCGTGGTCGTTGAAGGGGTAGGACGCCGTGAGGAACGGGGTGCCGGCCTCTTTCAGGTCATCTTCCAACCGGCCAATGGTTGCCAGCTGGGGATCGGTGAAGACGACGTTGAGCAGGAGGCCGTAGTCGACGGGCCTAAGGCCCTTGGCGCCGGCGGCGTGTCGGGCGGCCAGCTCACCCTGTTGAATGGCAACATGCACAATCTCGTGCGGCCCAGAGCAATCACCGGCGGCATAGATGTGCGGCGCGCTGGTCTGCTGCCAGCGATTGGTGATGATTTGGCCATCGGCCCGGGCCTTGACGCCCGCGGCCTCGAGCTTGAGCCCGCCGGTGTTCGGCGAACGGCCGAGGGCGTTGAGGCAATGGGCGGCGCGGCGGGTGACGGTGCGGCCGTCGTGGACGAAGGTCACCTTGAAGCCGGCTCGCTCGCGGGTGACAGAGTGCAACGCGGTGCCGGCAAAAAGCTCAATGCCCTCGTCCACAAAGGCCTTCTGCACGACCGTAGAGGCATCGTCCGAGTGGTCGCGCAGGATGTTCGGGCTGCGTTGAATCAGGGTTACTTTGGTTCCAAGGCGGTTGAGCAACTGGGCCAGTTCACAGGCCACGATACCACCGCCTAGCACGATCGCGCTCTTAGGCAGGAAATTGAGGTCGAGGACGTCGTCACTCGTCCAGCACTTCGCGGCCTTGAGGCCGGGGATATTCGGCAGGCTGACCTTGGAGCCCGTGGCGATGAGGAAATGACGTGCGCGCAGCTTGCGGCCGTCGCCGAGCTCGACCGTGTGCGCGTCGAGGAAGCGCGCATGCTGTTGGATCAAGTCGAACTTTCCGCCCTTGAGCTGCTCGCGACGGAAAGACGCGAACTCGCCGATGATCCGCCGCTTGCGGGCGTGGATGGCCTTCATGTCGGCGGAGGCGCGCGGCACCTTGAGGCCGAGCTTTCGCGCATGCTTGGCGTGGTGCAGCGCGTCGGCGATGTAGAGCAGCGTCTTTGACTGCATGCAGCCGCGCAGGATGCAGAGACCGCCCAGTTGGCGCGCGCCGTCGATCACGGCGGTCTTCAGGCCCAGGTTGGCGGTTACCCGCGCGGCATTGAAGCCGGCCGAGCCGCCGCCAATCACGGCGAAATCGTAGTCCTTCATGGCATCAACCTGCGCGACCGGTCCTGATTTTCAACGCCCTTTGCCAAAGAGCATCAGGTGGATCGTCTTCAGCACGATGGCGGCTCAATTTTTCGAGGTCACGTCAATGGACCATGGCGGCGCACATTCGGGCCAAGGCTTCGTGGCGGTCGGTCGGGGCGAGGTCGTTCCCGGCAAGTCCGGCTATACCACACATGGTGCGCTAAAACAGGCTTCGCCACGTCGCTTCCCACCGGAAGCAACCTGGGGGTGTTCGATTGGGCGGTGGCACCCCATTTTTCTTCTAGGGCCTATACCTCAGACAAAGGTGGGTCTAGTCCTTCCGGTGAATCGCGCAACCCCATTGATTGCGATGAACTTTCACGCGTGGATGGAGGCGGCGATGCGATCGGCGGCGTCGGAACCGCAGAGTTGGGCTATCAGGCTTAGTCCGAATTCGAGGGCCGTGCCCGCGCCGCGCGAGGTGAGGACCTTCCCATCAAGCACAACCCGTTCGTCCACAAGGAGGCCGGGCAGCTCGGCGGCGACCGAGGCATGAGCGGTATGCCGTCGATCGGTCAGCAGGCCGGCGTCGAGCAGGACGGTGGGGGCGGCGCAGATGGCGGCGACGAGGCGATTGGCGGCTGCCTGGCGGCGGACCAGATCGATTACCGCGGGGCTGCTGCGCAGGTGTTTCACACCCGGGCCGCCCGGAAGGAAGAGCGCGTCGAAGGTCGCGGCCGCCGGCACTTGGGCGAGGGTCGTATCTGCGTGCACAGTAATGCCGGTGCGGCCCGTGACGTGAATCGAATCTCCGAGTGCGGCGACGGTGACCTCCACGCCCGCCCGGCGCAGCAAGTCGATTGGGGTGACCGCTTCGATCTCTTCAAAACCTTCCGCCAGGATTGCGAGAACCGTGGGCATGGCTTCCACTTCAACCCAATGTCCGACCTGACGCACCGTTTTTTTGCAGGAAAACGCCTCCTCGTGGCGGGTTGCGGGTATGTCGGCGGGGCGGTGGCGCGAACCGCGGTGGAGCGGGGCATGAAGGTCATCGCCCTGACGCGAAACCCGCACAAAGCGAAGGCCCTGTCGGCGGATGGAATTTTTGCCGTGGTCGCCGATCTGGCGGACGAGGGCTGGCACGCTCGAGTGCCCGGGACGGTGGACTACGTGGTCAATGCCGTCAGCTCGGGCGGCGGAGGCGTGGAGGGGTATCGCCAGAGCTACGTCGAGGGCATGAGGTCGCTGCTGCGCTGGGCAGCGGGATCCGAGGTCAAGACCATGGTCTACACGAGCAGCACGTCGGTCTATCCGCAGGACGGCGGGGTCGAGGTCGACGAATCGGCCGAGGTCGGCGGCGTGGGAGATGAGCGCACGGCTTTGCTGGTGGAGGCGGAGAGTTTGTTGCGCAAGAGCTCGCCGGCGACGCGGGCGTATGTGCTGCGGCTCGCGGGGATCTACGGGCCGGGCCGTCATCATGTGCTCGATCAGGTCCGCGTGGGTGGAGCTCTTCCGGGGGTGGGCACGCATCGGCTCAACCTGATTCATCGCGATGACGCCGCAGGCGCGATCTGGGCGGCGCTGGGCGCACCGAAAGGGGTGCCGGGCGGAACCTACAATGTCGCGGACGATGGTCCGGTCGCGAAAGAAACGCTGGCCGCGTGGCTGGCGAAGCAGTTGGGGCTGCCGACGCCGAAATTTGACCCGGCGTTGCCGTCGCGTCGTCGGCGCAGCGTGCCGGATCGCGTGATCGTGAATGCGCGCCTGAAACGCGATCTCGGTTGGCAGCCGCGTTATCCGGATTACCGCGCGGGGTATGCCGACATCCTCGGGGCACTCTAGCCTTGCCAGTCGCCGTCGCGGTCGGCCCAATCCGTTTTCAAACCCATTTTTTTACCATGCCCGGCGTCGGAAAACTCCTAAAACAAGCCCAAAAAATGCAGCGCGGCATCGAAGCGCTGCAGGCGCAGCTCGATGCGC
>JAPOIC010000013.1 GCA_029979145.1 Opitutaceae bacterium | reverse complement strand
GGGGACGCGGCCGGGGTCGGTGCAGTAAAAGTTGAACCACTCGATGCCGTCCGCCCCGAGCACGAGTTTGCCGGCGGCATTGGCGCGCAGCATTTCGTGGCTCGAGGAAATGTAGCGGATGCCCTGGGTGTGGTTGAGCGACGGAGCGTGGGCCGGCAGCGGGTTGGCGCCGTCCTCAATCACGCCGTAGATCGTGACCCGGTCTCCCAGTCGATGTCGCAGTTCGTCGTGCGGCATTTCCCAAGAGGTGCACCAGAAACCCGACGGCGCGACGAAGTCCACCACGCCTTCGCGGCACAAGGTTTCCACGTCGATTCCGATGCTCTTGAGCGTGTCCAGCGTGCCGGGAATGCGCAGGCCGAAGGGATAGGGCCGGCCGGTCGCCTGCGCGCGGCGCTGTGTGAGCGCGCGGATTTCGCGGAACCAGTCGGTCATCATCGTGATGGTCTCGGCCGTGGCATTGGGCTCGCAGCACAAGGGCTGACGCCACCAGTCGAGTTCGAGCCCTTCGTAGTCGTAGTCCTCCACCACCTCGCGGATCTGCGCGAACATCAGCGCGCGCACCTCCGCCTGCTCGTAGTTCAGCGCGCGCCGGTAACCGGGCTCATACATCGTCGGCGAATACGCGCTGCGACTCAGCCGCATGGCGGGATCCTTCAGCTGGTCGGTGTTGAAAAAACTGCCCGTGAGATTCTTGTGCCCGTGAAAGTCATTCATGCGGATGCTGACCCACGGCGCCACCCCGCGGCGGCGGCAGGCCTTGGCGGCCCCGGCCAGCCAGTCGACGCCTTGATCGATCAGGTCCTGATACAGGTTCATGAACGGCATGATCCGGTCGATGAATCGCTCGACGTCCGCCGGCTCCGTCGCGCCCTGGCAGATGGCGTGGCCGCGGAAGAACTCGCGGTCGCCGCGCACGTAGCCGTCAAGGATGGTCGGGATGACTTTGCTCGGATACCACGCGCGTCAGGCGTTGGCGTTGACGAGAAATGTGTCGATGCCGCTGTCCGCCAACAGGTCGACGAAACGGTGAATGGCCACCGGCTTGAACGGCCCGCCGACCGGCACCCACGCCGGGTCGAGCACGCCGGTGCGCGCGTCGGGCACCTGCCGAAGTTTGAAATCTTCCGGCTGCCACTTCTCCGGGTTGTAGAAGAAGACGCAGCTGTCGCCGTTGAAGAGGTTGCGATGCCGGGCCGAGAGCGGGGTTGGGGCCGGCACCGCGGGTATGGGGTTCATGAAAGACTCAGTCCACGCGGCCGCGGGCGTCGACGCGCCAGCAGTCGACCACTGTGTCGTTTTCAATCACGGTGACGTGGTCGGTGAGGTTGATCACCGGGCAGATGTGGGCGGGAATAAACCGCAGCCGGTCGCCCACTTCGAGCAAATCGACATCGGTCCCGCGAAGGTAGCCGTGCTCCTCGTTGACGCGCAGGACTTGAATGTCGCGCCCCTCGGCATCGATGGCGAAAACGCCCTGCGCGGTCTTGTCGGAGGAAAACACCTTGGACCCCGCGTCAATCAGCGCGAGGCCGGGCTCCGGGCGGTCGATCACGGTGGCGAGGACATGCACGGCCACGTCGTCGCGCTTCATCACCTTCGTGGTCACCGCCAGCGAAAGGTCGCCGAACATGTAGGCGCCGGGACGGACGACCTGCACGCGGCCGGTCGCGGCCATGAGTTTCGCCGTCACGCTGCAACCGGGCCAGAGCGGCAGTTTCGGATCGACGCCGTCGCGCACGGTGGCGAGGCGGTCCAAGACTTCATCCACGCGCGCCTGCTGCGTCGCCGGCTCCGCCGCGTAAAGCTGGCCTTCGTGCGTATAGATGCCGGCAAGCGTGAGATACGGCGAGGCCTTCACGAGCGCGGCGATGCGCTTGGCGTAATCGGCGTAGCGCACGCCTTCACGGCCGAGGCCGGTGTCCACCGCCAGCATCACCTTGAGCGGACGGGCCGCAGCAGCGGCGACCTTTACCAAAGCCTCGGTCTGCGTCACGCTCGTGGCTGCCACGCGAAGTTCTTCCAACTGATCCGCCAGCGCCGCGAGTCGCGGGGCGATGCGCACGTCCACCAAGGAGTGCGCGATGAAAAGGCGTTTCACGCCGGACGGCAGCATGGCCTCGGCCTCGCCGAGTTTGGCGCAGGTCAGGCCCGCGGCGCCCGCGGCGAGCTGCCGGCGCGCCACCTCGACCATCTTGTGGGTCTTGATGTGCGGCCAGAGTTTGACGCCCGCGGAATCGCAGGCGGTCTGCATGGACCGGATGTTGTTTTCCATCCTGACCCGATCGAGCATGACGGCGGGGGTGGTCAATTCGTCGATGCTTCTCATGGTGGTGGAGCTGCAGGGTGAGAAAAACCAAACCTCACATCTTGCCAATCTGACCCGTCGTCAACCCCCCGTCCACCACCAACACCTGGCCGGTGATGTAGGCGGCCGCGGGCGACAACAGGAAGGCCGTCGCACCGGCGCAATCCACCGGCTCGCCGATGCGGCCGAGCAGGATCTTCTTGTTGTAGTGCGCGCGTTTCTCGTGCTGGGCGTCGATCCACGGCGCCGTCAGCGGCGTGCGGATCAGGCCCGGGGCCATGCCGTTGACGCGGATGCCGTGCGGCGCCAGCGCCTGGGCCAGGGTGCGGGTCAACATCACTAGCGCACCCTTCGAGGTGTCGTAGGCGGTGGACTCTTCCTCGGACTGAAATCCGTTGGTGGAGGACACGATGACGATCGCGCCGGGCCGTTGCCGCGCCACCATCGCCCGGGCAAAGGCCTGCGCGATGAAGTAGACGGAGCGGACGTTGAGATTGATCGTGCGGTCCCACTGCGCCGTTTCCATTTCCAGGAAGTCGACGTCGAAGAAACTGCCGGCATTGCACACCAAGAGGTCGAGGCCGGGCTGCGCGGCGAGCGCCTGCTCGATCAACCGCGCCGGTGCGGCCGGGTCGAACAGGTCGGCCTGCACAAAATCGCAGCCCTCGGGCAGCGCGTCGGGCCGCGCGGTGTTGCCGTGGAACACGACTTTGGCGCCGGCTTCGTGCAAGCCCAGCGCAATGGCCTGGCCGATTCCCTTCGAGGAACCGGTGACAAGGGCGGCGCTAGCCGCGAGCGAGAATGTTTTCATCTTTCAATTGCAGCAGGGCCAGCAGGTTGTCGTGGGCAATGGCGTCCTTGAGCGGGCCGGTCACGGTGTTGAGGCAGGCCACCTCTTGGGCATACGTGCTGCGCAACGAATAGTTCGAGTCCACGTAGCTCTGGAACGGCGTGTCGGAGCCCCAGATGAATTTCTTCGGGTAAGCCGCGGCCAGCGCCTGCAGCACCGCGTCCGGGTCGCCGTAGTCCGCCGGGAAACGCCGCTCGGCCTTGGCGATGTTGGGCATGCCCAACTGCACGCACTCGCAGTGAATCCGGTGCGCGGAGCAGTCGAACCACGTGTTCGGCAGCTCGGCGACGCGATCGAGGCACTCGTGGTCAAAGCGGCAGGAGTGCGCGAGGCAAAAACGGACCGTCGGGGTGGCCTCCGCGACCTTGATGATGTCCGACGCCTGCGACCACGGGTCTTCACCCACGCTGGAATGAATCAGGAACGGCAGGTTGAGCTCCTCGGCCAGTTCCAGGAAGCCGCGACCCTCCTTCAGGAGCGCCTTTACGTCGGACTTGATGATCGTGGCCTGGATCTTGAGGCCGTAAAAGGGGAACTCGGCGTGCAACTCGCGAAGCTTCTTGATCTGCGCCGCCGGCTCCCGCAGCGGGTCCAGGATCGCGAACGGCAGGGTCGCCCGCCCCAGATCCGGGTAAAGTTGATAGACCTCGCGGAGCATCCGCTCGTTTTCGTAGGCGTAGGGCACCCGCTCGATGCCGCCGGATTTCAGCTGGCCGGACCGCATAGCCGGGACGTCAAAGGTCAGGTTGCTGACCATCGGGAAAACGACCCAGCGGTCGACGCCGCAGTGCCGGCCCTCGGTCACCAACGTCGGCAGATCCTGGGCGTAGGGATGCCAGCCGTTGAGATAGAAAAGCAAATCCACCCCGAGATGATTATGACAGTCGATGATCACGGCGTAATTTTGTTTGACGAAATTCTTATTTCACATTGTGAAACTAAATGTAAAGCGATTTTCCATGAGCATCGCCGTCCTCGACAAAGCCTTCTCCATCCTGGAGGTGCTGGCGCGCACCGGTCGGCCGCTGAGCCTCGCCGAACTCGCCGAGGAAAGCCGCCTGCCCAAGCCGACCGTGCATCGCATCCTGCGGAGCCTGCGCGAACTCGGCTACGTCGACAATGCTGAACGCCGCGGCAGCTATGCGCTGAGCGACCGGCTCGGCTCGCTTCGCGCCCAAGGCCGGGACACCGCACTGGAAGTTCGCGCCCGTCCCGTTCTGTCCCGGCTGCACCAAGACTTTGATGAGACGGTCAACCTCGGCGTGCTCGAGGGCATCTATGTGCGCTACGCCAATGTGCTGGAGACGACGCAGCCGCTGCGCTGGATCGTCAAACCGGGCGCGCGCGACTTTTTCCACACCACCGCCCTCGGTCGCGCCATCGTGGCGGGCCTGCCCGAGGACCAGCAACAGCGCCTGACGAAACGGCTCGGCTCCGCCCTGCCCACCCGCGGACGCCGCGCCGCCTTGGTGCAACTTGCCCGCGAACTGGCCTCCACCCGCGCCCGCGGCTGCGCCCTGGAGGAAGAAGAGACCGTGGCCGGCGTCGCTTGCGTGGCCATCTCGCTCCAATCCATGGGCGAGCCGCTGGCCGGCGTCAGCGTCTCCGTGCCCGTAAATCGTTTCCCCACCGCGCGCCGCGACGCGCTCATCGCCGCCATGCATCAGCTCGCCGGCGCGATGTCGCCCGCCCTGCAGCGCGCCCCGGCCTGAACCCCGCAATTTTCAAAACCATGCCCTATTCATTCACGCGCTCCCAAGCCCTCTTCACCCGCGCCCAGCAAAGCATCGCCGGCGGCGTCAACAGCGGCATCCGCAAACTGGAGCAGCCTGTTCCGCTCTACTTCGCGCGCGGTGACGGTCCGCGGTGCTGGGACGTCGATGGCAACGAATACCTGGATTACCAATTGGGCCAGGGCGCGCTGCTCTACGGTCACGCGCCGGCCGGCCTCGCCGAGGCCATCGCCGCCCAAGCCAAGATCGGCCTGCACTGGGCCGCGCAATGCGAACTGGAATGCGAGGTCGGCGAGCGCCTCACGTCCATGATCCCGTCGGTCGAGCTCGTGCGCTTCAACAACTGCGCGACCGAAGCCGTCATGGCCGCGTTCCGACTCGCCCGCGCCACCACCGGCCGCACGCTCATCCTGCGCTTCGAGGGCCACTATCACGGCTGGGGCGACGAGGGTCTCGTCGGTTTCGTCAACCCGCCCGCCTCGTGGACCGACAGCAACGAGCTGCCGCGCACCCACCCGAGCAAGGGCAACATCCCGGAGGTCAGTGACCACTTCGTGCTCTCGCATTGGAACGACGCCGACCACCTGCGCCGCTGCGTCGACCGGCACAAGGGCCAGATCGCCGCGATCATCTTTGAACCCGCGCTCTGCAACACCTGCTGCATCGAGCCCGAGCCCGGTTTTCTCCAGACCGTCCGCGAGCTCTGCGACCGCGACGGCATCATGATGATCTCCGACGAGACCATCACCGGCTTCCGTTTCGGCGGCGCCTGCGCCCAAGGTTTCTACGGTTACTCGCCCGACCTCACCATCCTCGGCAAGGCCATCGGCGGCGGCACGCCCTTCGCCGCCCTCGCCGGCACCAAGGCCGCCATGGCCAAGATCATTTCCGGCGAGTCCATCCACGCCGGCACGCTCAACGGGAACCCCCTCTGCCTCGCGGCCAGCAAGTGGTGCCTCGACCAGATCATCGCACGCGGCGACACGCTCCCCGCTTCCACCAACGCCCTCGGCCGCCGCCTCATGGCGGGCCTCAGCAGCCTCGCCGCGCAGCACAACATTCCCTTCGCCCCGCAGGGCCCCGGCCTCGCCTTCCACACGGTGATGCCCAAGCCCGGCGCTCCCGCCGGCAAGATCAAGAACTACCGCGAATACGTCACGCGCCACGACGCCCCCCGCTGGGCGCACCTGCGCCGCTGCCTCCTCGAGGAGGGCGTGCGCGCGATCGAGCGCGGTCTCTGGTCGATCAGCCTTGCCCACACCGACTCCGAGATCGACGAGACGCTGGTGCGGGCCGCACGCGCCTTCGATCGTCACGCGGCCACTTGGCAGGCGCCGGCGTAAATCCCCCACCCCATGAAGCCCCGCATCCTCTTCGCCGGCCTCTTTCACGAGACCCACCAGTTCGTCGACGAAAAGACGAAATGGGCCGACTTCGAGGTCACGCGCGACGCGGCCATCTTGAAGAAGCTCGGCGACGCCTCGCCGACAGATGGCTTCCTAAGCGTGGCAGCGGAAATGGGCTTTGAAGTGGTGCCGACGATCGACGCCCGCGCCACTCCCGGCGGCACGGTGGAAGACGAGGCCTTTGACACTTTCTGGCGTGAGTTCGTCGAGCGCGCCGCCCCGGCGCTCGAGGCCGGCGTGGATGCGATTTTCCTTGTGCTGCACGGCGCGATGGCGACGGAATCGCTCACCGACCCCGAAGGCGTGCTGCTCGAGCGCATCCGCGCGCTGCCCGGCGCCGCCAACGTGCCCCTCTTCGGCGTGTTCGACCTTCACGCCAACCTCACCGCACAGACCTGCCGGCTCGCCAACGGCCTCGTGGCCTACCGCGAGAACCCGCACACGGATTCGCGCGCCAGCGCCGTCCGCGCCACCCGCCTCCTCGCGCGCGCCCTGAAGGAGAAGGCCGACGCGCGCATGGCTTGGTGCCGCGTGCCGCTGATGTGGACCCCGCCCGGCACCGGCACCGCCAACGACCCCATGCTCGCGCTGAAATTCTTCGCCGCCAAGGTCGAGACCGAGCATCCTGAAATCTGGGCCTGCAACATCGTGCCGGGTTTCTCCTTCGCCGACACGCCCGATACCGGACTCTCGCTCAGCGTCATCTATGCCGGCAATCCCGCCGTCGCCCACGCCGTGCTTGAGCGCGGCGCGAAGCTCGCCTGGTCGCTCCGCGAGAGCGGCGTCATCAACTACCCGCCGGTCGATGAGGTTGTCGCCGCTCTGCCGCGCGACGTCGCCGGCCCCGTCCTTTTGGTCGAGCCCGCCGACAATATCGGCGGTGGCGCGCCCGGTGACTGCACCGGCGTGCTCCGCGCCTTGTTGAAGCACGGCACGCCCAATGCCCTCGTCGCGATCAACGATGCCCTCGCCGTCACCGCGCTAGCGGGACTGCAGCCCGGCGAAAAGAAAACCATTTCGGTGGGCGGGCGCGGTTCGCGGCTCGATCCGGGCCCGGTGGAAATCGAGGCCGAGTTTGTTTCGCGCAGCGACGGCAACTTCGAGCTCGTCGACAAGCACAGCCACCTCGCCTCGATGCACGGTATCCACATCGCGATGGGCCCCTGCGCCGTCGTGCGCACGGGCGGCGTGACCATCCTGCTCACGTCGCGCAAGACCCCGCCGTTCGACCTCGGCCAGTTCCGCAGCCAGGGCATCGAGCCCAAGGATTTCTCCGTCATCGGCGTGAAAGCCGCCGTCGCGCATCGCCGCGGCTACGACCCCATCACCAAGGCCACGCACTACGTCGACACGCCCGGGCCGTGCACCAACAATCTCGCGAGCCTGCCCTGGCGCCACCTGCGCCGGCCGGTCTATCCGCTCGACGAAATCCAGGAACCGAAATTCACCTTCCTATGAACCATCCCGACGTCAGCTATCCCAGGGACGAGTCCACGCCGGTCTCGCACCTGCCCTTCAGCCCCGCCGTGCGCGTGGGCAACCTTATCTTCGTCTCCGGCCAGGCCTCGGTCGACAAGACCGGCAAGATCATCTCCGGCACATTCGAGGAAGAGTTCCGCCGCTCGGTCGAGAATCTCCGCGCCGTCCTCGAGTCCGCCGGCAGCGACCTTGCCCACGTGGTGCAGACGCGCAACTACATCCGCGACTCCGCCAACACCCCCCTCTACAACCAGCTCTACCGCGAATACTTCAAGGACCCGCTGCCCGCCCGCACGACCATCTCGGGCTGCCTGCCACCGGTCCTGCACTACGAGATCGACTGCATCGCCGTGCCGAAGACCACCTGAACCCACGCCGTCATGAGCCTCGTCCCGGATCCCGCCAACATTCGCCTCGCCCTCCTCGGCTGCACGCCAGGCAACGGGCACCCGTATTCGTGGGCCGCCATGTTCAATGGCTACAACCGCGAGGCCATGACCGCCGAGTGCCCGTTCGCGGGCATTCCGCAATACCTCAACAAGCAGCCCGCCGCCACGCTCGCGATCCCCGGCGCCAAGGTCACCCACATCTGTTGCCAGGGTGAAGGCGGCTTCACCGCGGAGCACGTGGCGAAGTGCTCGCTGATTCCCAACGTCGTGGCCAACCCCACAGATGTGATCGGGCACGTCGACGCCGTGATCATCGCCACCGACATCGGCGGCGAGCACGTCGCGCGCGCGCGGCCCTTCGTCGAGGCCGGCCTGCCGGTGTTCGTCGACAAGCCGCTGGCCGACAACTCCGCCGACCTGAAGACTTTCGTCGACTGGGTCGCGGCCGGGAAGGCCATCATGTCGTCGAGCTCCATGCGCTACTGCAAGGAGTTCCACCCCTACCAGCTTTCCACCTACGAGCTGGGTGAGCTGCGCTATGTGAGCATCACCACGGCAAAGTATTGGGAGACCTACGGCATCCACGCGCTGGAGGCCATCTACCCGATCCTCGGCCCCGGCTTCCTCACCGTGCAGAACACCGGCACGCATGACCGCAACATCGTGCACCTGACGCACGAGCGCGGGGTCGACATCGTCGTCGCAGCCATCTCCGACATGCTCGGCAGCTTCGGCCAGCTGCAGCTCTGCGGCACCGCAGGCAGCCGCGCGCTCGCCACCGGCGACACGTTCTACTCCTTCCGCGCGCAGCTCGTGGCGTTCATCGGCTACCTGCGCACCGGAAATCATCCGTTCCCCTTCACCGAGACCGTCGAGCTGATGAAACTCGTGATCGGCGGCATCCTCAGCCGCGAGGAGGGCGGTCGTGTCATTCGCCTCAACGAGATTGATCCGCGCTGACATCAGCGTTTCCTGTTTGCTGCTCCCAAAATTTTTCCGCGCCGCGGCCCGACCGCCCGCCTCCTTTTAATCAACCCAACCATGACTAAGCTCCGTTCCAGCCGCATCAAGCGCCTCCTCGCCGAGGGCAAGTTCCCCGCCATCATCAAATTCAACCTCACGGATCCGCGCATCGCCGAGCTCGCTGGGGTTTGTGGATTCGACGGCGCCTGGCTCTGCAACGAGCACGTGCCGACCGACTGGACGACACTGGAGCACACCATCCGCGCCGCCCGTCTGCATGACATGGACAGCCTCGTGCGCGTTTCGAAGGGCAGCTACTCCGACTACATCCGCCCGCTCGAGGCCGGCGCCACCGGCATCATCGTGCCGCACGTCGAGTCCGCTGAGGAAGCCGCGCAGATCGTGTCGTGGGCCCGTTTCTACCCGATCGGCAAGCGCGCCCTCGATGGCGGCTGCACCGACGGCCTCTATTGCGCCGTTCCGCAGGACGAATACTTGGAGAACAGCAACAACGAGAAAATCGTCGTCCTCCAGATCGAGTCGCCCGAGGGTCTCGCCCAAGTGGAGAAGATTGCGGCTGTGCCCGGCTTCGACGGCTTCCTATTTGGTCCCGGCGACTTCTCCCATCGCATCGGCAAGGCCGGCGAGCTCAACGACCCGGAGGTCGCCGCCGCCCGCCAGCGCGTCGCCAAGGCCGCGCGCAGCAACGGCAAGTTCGCCATGACCTCCGGCCTCTTCGCGCCGTTCGAGCAGTTCGTGTCCGAGGGCGTCAACGTGTTCAACCTCGGTTCCGACGTCGGCGCGCTGCAGATCTTCTTCCGCGACCGCCTCAAGCTCATCCAGAGCAACGTCGAGGCCCTGCCGGAGTCCGCCAAGAGCGCCAATCCCTACGCCTGACAAGGTGGCCGGGCCCGTCCCTGGGACCGGCCCGCCCACCCATGATCCCGTCTTCACGCAGCAAAAATTTAAACCCATGAGCACCTCCAAAGGCATCACCCTTGACGGCAAAGTCGTCGTGCAGGTCGGCGGCACCGGCCTCCTCGGCCGCGAGCTCGTCGTCGCCCTCGGCCAGGCGGGTGCCACCGTCATCGTGGGCACGCGCAATCCCGACAACTTCGGCGCCGACCGCGACTACGCGCGCGCCGCCGGCGTCGAGGTGCAGGTCGATAAACTCATCGTGAGCGACGAGGCCTCCGTCGCCGCTTTCCGCGACTCCGTCCTCGCCGCGCACGGGCGCGTCGACGGCCTTGTTTACAACACCGTGAGCCGCCCGATGAAGGGCCAGAAGCCGCATGCCGAGGAGTGGCGCGACTCGATGGAGACCAACGCCACCGGGTGTTACCTCACGCTGAACGCCTTCGCCGACACGATGAGCCAGCAGGCCAACGGCGGCAGCATCGTCAGTATTTCCTCGATGATGGGCATGGTCGGGCCCAATCCGCACAACTACACTGGCACCGCCATGTCGGCCATGCCCGACTACTTTTTCCACAAGGCCGGCATGATCAACATGTCGCGATTCTACGCCTCCTACTTCGGCCTGAAGAAGGTGCGCTGCAACACCGTGTCGCCCGGCGGCATCTTCAATCCGCAGACCCCGCAGGCCGACGCGTTCCTCGAGCGCTACGGCAAGATGACGATGCTCGGCCGCATGGCCAATCCCGACGAGATCAACGGCGCGGTGGTCTTCCTGCTCAGTGACGCGTCCACCTACATCACCGGCGTGAACATCCCGGTGGACGGCGGCTATACCGCGAAATGAACACACCCGCGGGCAAGGTCATCTGGGTCACCGGCGGCGCGGGTTACCTCGGCACCGCCATCACCACGGCCTTGGACCAGTGCTGCGCGAAGGTACTGTGCTTCGACTTGCCCGGCAAGGCCGCCGCCCTCGTGGCTTCCGCGGGCCTGCAGCGCACCGTGCCGATCGAGCTCGACGTCAACGACGCGGCCGCGCTGCCCGCGGCGATTGCCCCGCTCATGGCCGAGCACGGCGTACCCGACGGGCTCGTGCACCTCGCGCTCGCGTCCTCCGTGGGCCACACGCTTGAGGATCTGCCCGCCGAAATCTTTCAGGCCACGCTCGACCGGTCGCTCGTGCCGACCTTCGTGCTCTGCCGCGAGCTCGCCAACGCGATGAAGCCGCGCGGCTCCGGCAGCCTCTTGCTGTTCTCCAGCATGTATGGCCTCGTCCCGCCGGATAAGCACCTCTACCGCGAGGCGATGAAGCCCAACCCCATCGACTACGGCGTAAGCAAGGCCGGCATGGTGCAGCTCGCGCGCTACCTCGCGATGCACTACGGCCCCGACGGCATCCGCTGCAATTGCATCGCCCCGGGCCCGTTTCCCAACCCCGCCGCCCAGGCCGCCAATCCGAACTTCATGGGCGACCTCAACCGCAAGACCATGCTGCGACGCATCGGGCGCAACGACGAGATGGCCGGCCCCGTCCTCTTCCTCCTCTCCGACGCCGCGAGCTACGTCACCGGCCACACCCTGCCCGTCGACGGCGGCTGGACTGCCTGGTAATCACCGGTCCCATTTTGGAGCCCACACCCACCCCTTGAACCGCCACTTTCACCTTTGAATCTTGTAGGGCAGGATATCCAAATCCCGCCTCTCGCACAACCCAACATCGGGGATGAGCCTGCCCTCCGTAGCCTTGGCGAAGGAGGGCCACCCCGCCCTGCACTTACACTTTCCCATGAGCACCCTTCCCACCGTCCTGATCATCGGCTGCGGCAGCATCGGCGAACGCCACCTGCGCAACTTCCAAGCCACCGGCCGCTGCCGCGTCATCGCCTGCGACAACCGCCCCGCGATCCTCGCCGCCATGGCCGAGAAACACGGCGCCGAGACGCAGTCCGACTGGACCGCCGCCCTCGCCGACCCCGCCGTGACGGCCGTGCTCATCGCCACGCCCGCGCCGAGCCACGTGGCCATCGCCACCAAGGTGCTGCAGGCCGGGAAACACTGTCTCATCGAAAAGCCGCTCTCGCTCAACCTCGACGGCATGGCCGCGCTCCAGGCCGCCGCGGTCGCCAGCGACAAAGTCTGCCGCATCGCCTACGTGCAGCACAGCCGCCCCGAGGTGCGCGCCGCCAAGGCGTTTCTCGATACCGGCACCTTCGGCCCCGTCCGCGCCGCCACGATCATTTCCGGCCAGAACTTCCCGACGTTCCGGCCCGCCTACCGCGAGATCTATTACAACAACCACGCGCAAGGCGGCGGCGCCATCCAGGACGCCATAACCCACATGTTTAACCTCACCGAATGGATCACCGGCCCAACCGCGTCCGTCCTCTGCGACGCCGGCCAACAGGTGCTCGACGGCGTCGAGGTCGAGGACACCGTCGCCGTCACCACCCGCAACCGCGACGGCGCGATCATCACCTACACGCTTAACCAATTCCAGGCGCCGAACGAAGCCACCATGCAATTCCACTGCCCCGGCGGCAGCGTGAAAGTGGAGTTCCAAGGCACCCGCTGGGGCCGCATGGCCCTCGGCGAAACCGAGTGGACCTGGGAGTCCTTCACTCCCCTCGGCCGCGACGGCCCGTTCACGATCCAAGCCAACGACTTCCTCGACGCCATCGAGGGCAAACCCGACCTTATGGCCACGCTCGAAGAGGGGGTTCAGGCGGTGAAGTTTACCATGGCCTGCTTTGAGTCGCTGCGCACCAACGCGCGCGCAACGGTGACCTGAGTATCAAGCAGCATATGCGCTGAGGCGCATCACCCGCGCATCGGCCCCACCCCATGTTGCCAGCACCCGCAGGCGCACGGAGGTGATGGCACCACCCGAAATCAACTGCTGCACGCGGCGCTGCCAGTTGCCTTGCATAGATGCGACTGCGGTCCACTCACCAGCACGCTCCACGAGAAGTTCGTAGTCCTTTACCGTCTCAGGCTGGCCCTGGCCCCAGCACATTTTCGCGCAATAAGCGTCGGACTGCGTGAGCGTGAGATGGCGGTGGAGGCCGGTGTCGAAGACGAGCTCCACGCACGAGACGGGTTGCGGCTCGGGCCAGCGCAACTCGATCCACGCGGGCAAGCCCGCCGCAGGGTCGCTGATCCAGCGGTGCGTGCCGGGCAGTTCTCGCTCGCGTTTCACGCCGCGCGGGCCGGTCACGGTGCGGTTGACGCCGGAGCGCACGTTTTCCGGCGAGCCGTTGGGCGCGGAACTGGAGGCGGTGATCGTCGCAGTGCGGGTCAGGTCGCCCGAATCGTCCAGCGTCCGGCCGATGAGCCACGCGTCCTGCCGCAGGAGTTGCTGCTGCACTTGGGCGATTGCCGCGGGTGAATCGACCATCGCGCCGGGCGTGGTGCCGTCGCGCACGGCCAGGGCCGCGGTCACACCCACGCCCTCGCCGACCACACCGCAGGTGGCCATGACGCGGGTCGAGGCGAAGGCCACGTGCGTGGCGGACAAATTGCGCCCGGCAAACATGAGGTTGTCGAAATCGCGCGCCACGCAGCAGCGCAGCGGGATGTCGTAAAGCCATGGCACGGGATGTTGCGCGCATGGTTTCTCGTCAGGCCGGTCCACGCCCTCGGGCGGATGCAGGTCAATGGGCCAGCCGCCATAGGCGATGGCGTCGGGCTGCGCGGTGGACTCCATCACGTCGCGCTCGGTCAGCACGTGGCGGCCGAGCAGCCGGCGGCTTTCGCGCTTGCCGGGCACGGCGCCAAACCAATCCAGCGCCCAGTGGTCCGCGCCGTGGTCGCCGCCGTTCTTCACGTGGTCCCAAATGCCCATCACGATCGCGAGCAGCTCGTGGTGCACCTTCGGGTTTTCGCGAATCGTGTCGAACTGCCCACCCCACTCGAGCCACCAGAAACCGTATTCGAGACCGTAGTCGACGTCGCCCGTCGCGTGCGGCCGGAGCTTCAATTGTTCCTCGGTGAACTTGCGCGCCCACGGCGGCGGCGTAAACGGCATCGGCCGGTCGTGCTTGCGCGCCATGAACAGGATCGTGGAGCCCAGCCGTTTGTGATCCGCCGTATCCTGCGCCAGCGATTCGCCGAACTGCGCCTTGGCCTCGCGCCCCTCGAGGTGCGCCGCGCCAGCCGCCGCCGCGAGGCCGGAGTCGCCCGTGCAGTCGACAAACACCGACGCCGTGATCGTGAATTTCTCCTCCGTGGAAAGCCGCCATGCCTGCACCGCGGTGAGGCGTCGTCCGCTCTTCGCCACCCCCGCCACCGTGGTGTTCAGCATCACGCGCAGGTTGGGCTCGGCCACGCATTTCTCGTAAAGGATCTGGTCGAACATCGACGGCGACCGCTGCGCATTGCGCACGGCGTTCTCCAGGCGAATCTCTTCCACGATGCCCGTCTCGCGCGCCTCCAGCTCAAGGTCGGCGCAAGGCCGCATGCTGTTGGCGCCGACGACGTGCATGCGGATTTCGCTGCTCGCGTTGCCGCCAAGCACGGGCCGGTCCTGGCAGAGGATGACCCGCGCGCCGTTGCGCGCCGCCGACAACGCACAGCAAACGCCGGACAAACCGCCACCGGCCACGAGCACGTCGCAGTTGAGGGCGGAGGCAGCCAGGTGGGGTTGATCAAAGGTCATGGCAGGCCAGTCGGGTGGAGTCGAACCTGCCGCGCAAAACCCGCAACGCCAGCCTCAATGCCCGCGCCCGTGAAACGCCCTAAAGTTTGAACCCACGGTTGGCGTCGAGCCCCTTGGCCAGTCGCCGATAAACCGTGGTCACCGTTTCCACCGTGGGCGCCGGTCCCAAAGCCCGGACCAGCCGGCTCGCCAACGTGCCGTGCTCCACATAGGTCGCAAACGCCGTCTGGTCCGAAGCCGACGTTGCCCTCGTCGACGTGCGCCTGGGCACTGAAACCTCCTTCGCCATGGTCGCCGAACTGCGGCAACGCGCCCCCGACCTGCGCATGGTCTGGATGACGTGCATCGGCGAGGACTTCCTGCTCGAGGAAGCGTTTGCGGCCAACCTCCCCGGTTTTGTGCACAAAGAAGACCCGCTTGATGTGCTGTTCGCCGCGATTGAAATCGTGGCTTCGGGCGGTCGCTACTACAGTGAAAGCATCGTGCGCCGCCGCCGGGTCAGCCGTGCGGATCCCGATCACTATTCGCGCATTCTTTCCAACCGCGAGCAAGAGGTGCTCAAGCTCATCGGCGCCGGCTTTAGCAACCCCGAAGGCGCCGCCATGCTAGGGCTCAGCGCCAGCACGGTCCAAAGCCACTGCCGCAACATCATGGCCCGGCTCGACCTTCACACGGCAGCCGAGCTGCAGGCCTACGCATTGAACAACGGCTTCGTCGATGTAACCGCCCTGCGCGTCCACCAGCAGGCGGAACGCGCCGGCAACCCACCTTTGCCGCCGACCGCCTTTGGCTCGACACCCCCGGCCCGATGACAAATCTTTATGGGTCAGGGGCCTGTAGCTCAACGGTTAGAGCAGGGGACTCATAATCCCTTGGTTTCGGGTTCGAATCCCGGCGGGCCCACCAGCCTTCGCTCTTTGGAACTACGGCTCGGCCAGCCATTCTGCAGCATATTCCAACGCCAACCAGCCCCAACCCTCTCACGCAGCGAAGCCTGCCGCCGTCATCCTTCGGGAGGCTGACGGGCTTTCGGCACGCCCGAGCCGCCCTCACCCCATGCGCCTGTATGGCGAACCCCTTGTCTTCGTCGGCGATCAACCGTCGTTTCTGGCCTTCACCCCGGCTCCGCGGGCGCAACTGGAGTTGCGCCGCACCTATTTGCGTCAGCGCCGGAGTCTCGTTTACGAAGAAGGGCGGGACTATGCGTTTGATCCTGCCGCCGGCACGCTGATCCGACTGCCGGGATCACGAATTCCGGACTTTCGCACGAATATTCTGTTCGGTCAGCAGCGGTTCGACCACACGCGGTTTCCCGGCTATGGGAATCAGGCGTTCTTTGCCTACGTCGACTACCATACGCCCCACCGGATCGAATTGCGCGGCGCCTCCGGATCGCCGCAGCTGCGCGGCGCCCGGACACGGCTGCGCACGGGCGCTGCCCTCAAGGTAGTCGCCTTCGGCGACAGCATCACCTGGGGCGGAGAGGCCAGCACACCCCGATTGATCTTCTGGCAACGCTGGGTGCGCGACCTGCGCGCCCGCCATCCCCGCGCCCGCATCTCGGTGGTCAATGGCGCAACGGGCGGCGACACGACCACCCAAGGCTTGCAACGACTCGAAGACAAGGTGCTGCGACACAAACCTAGCCTCGTCGTCGTGGCCTTCGGCATGAATGACCACAATCGCGGCAGCGTCCCGTTGCCCCGCTTTCGCGCCCAATTGCGGGAAATCGTGGAGCGCATTCGCGCCACCGGCGCGGAGATCGTCCTTTGCTCGGCATTCCCGCCCAACCCTCGCTGGCGGCACAGTGCCAACCGCATGGAACGCTACGCCGAGGTCACACGCGACGTGGCCACCCGCACGGACTCGGCATTCGCCGACGTCTTTGCGCTTTGGCAGCACATCACCGCAAGAAAGCGCCCCGAAGACCTGCTCGCCAACAACATCAATCATCCCAACGATTTCGGCCACTGGATCTACTATCGGGCACTGTCCGCCCTGTTGAAATGAAGACCGCCCACCACGACCTCATCGTCGCCGGAGCGGGCTCCGGCGGGTTCGGCGCGGCGCTCGCGGCCGCGCGGCTTGGTCAGCGCGTGCTGCTGGTGGAAAAGTCCGACTGGCTCGGCGGCAACGCCGCCCGTTGCGGCGTCAATGTCTGGGAAACCGGCGTGGGCGGCACCGGTATCCCGTTCGACCTCTACAAGCGGCTGAAAAAATCCCGCACGCTGTCGGCATCTACACGCAGCACCGGCACATCTGCTGGGACGATCCGGCGGCCGGTCCGGTTTTTCCCGGCGGCGAATTGCTGATCGACCCCACGAAAACCTACCTCGACACGCTCTGCCGCTTCGGCGCGCCCGAACCCTACGGCGAGCGCGTGTTCCGGCAGAAAAACTGGCACGGTGTGCCTAACGGCATTTTCATCTGGTATGCCCTTACCCCGCCGGTGTTGGTCGAGGCCGCGCTGCGCAATCCCATCGCGCTGGTCTTCATCGCCGAGGCCTTTTTCCTGATGTTTCTATTTGCCTGGCTCATCGGCCGCCTTGGGCTGCGCCGGCCCGGCCGGCTCGCGTTCATCGCGATGTCGCTGATCGGCAGCATGGCCTTCAGTGTGCCCGCCGCACTCTGGCTGGCGGGCCGTTCAAAGCGCACCTAAGACTAAAGCTTGCCGGCCGCGACCATTTCGCGGGTGAGGTTCGCCTGGTAGTCGCGCACAGCCGTGGTGTCCTCGCGGGCCCGGGCGGAGAAATAGATGAAGCCCAGCGCCTGGCGCGTGCGCGTCGCCGATCGGTTGCCGTCGGCGCGGTGAATCGTATGGGCGTCGTGCACGATCAGGTCGCCGGGGCCGGCCCG
>JAPOIC010000078.1 GCA_029979145.1 Opitutaceae bacterium | reverse complement strand
TCTCCTCGGCGCCCAACGCCCCCTCAACCGCCGGCCCGACCTCGCGCGCGTCACCGGCTTCATCGCCCGACTGCCAGCCGACGTGGCCACGGCCGCCAGCGGCGGATCGCTGGCCCCGCAGGTCGCCGACGACGCGCTCGCGACACTCGCCGAGGCCGTGCTCATCGCCGACGTGCACGGCAAGGTCATGCATCTCAATCTCGCCGCCGCCCGTATCCTGCGCATGGCCCCGGAGCAAGCCGCCGGTCGGCCCGCCAACGAGTTCATCCGCCTCGTCGACCGCGTCAGCGGTCTGCCCGGCGACGATGTCTGCGAACGTGCGCTCGCCGCAGAAGGCAATCTCTCGCTCTGTGCCGAGCACGCCCTCGACCGCGGCGACGGCAGCCCGCCCGTGCCGATCGTGTGGACCGCCCGGGTGTCATTCTCGGCGAAAGGTCCCGCCCAAGCCGTCGTCGTGGTTTTCCGCGACCCCGAGGAAATGAACCTCACGCCCGAGGAATTGCTGAAGGCCAATCGCTTCGAAGCACTCGGCCTCCTCGCCGGCGGCATCGCCCACGATTTCAACAATCTCCTGTCCACCATCCTCGGCGGCATTTCCCTGGCGAAGGACAACCGCGACTACTCCGCCTTGGCCGACGCCGAGCAGGCCTGCCTCACCGCCAAGGGCCTGACCAAGCAGCTCCTCGCCGCCGCCAAGGGGGGCACCGGCGCGATGAGCGTGGTCGCCGCACCCGAGATTATCCGCGACTCCGTCAAGATCGCCGCCGCCGGCACCGACGCGAACATCAAGGTGGATGTGCCCGACGAAATCTGGCCCGTGCTCGTCGACCGCTCGCAGATTTTGCAGGTCTTCCAGAACCTCATCGTCAACGCCCTGCAGGCCATGCCGCCGGCGCCGCACCGCGGCGAGGTTCGGATCACCGGCCGCAACACCGACATCTCCGCGGACCAATTCGCCCAGCTTGAGGCCGGTCCCTACGTGCAGTTCGACGTCACCGACAACGCCGCCGGCATCAAACCCGAGCACCTCGAGAAAATCTTCGATCCGTTCTTCACCACCAAAAAGCACGGCACCGGCCTCGGCCTCGCGACCGTGCTTTCGATTGTGCGCAAGCACGGCGGCGAAATCGGCGTCGCCTCCACGGTCGGCCAGGGCACAAAGTTCACCGTCTTCCTGCCCAAGGCCGACAAGCCCGTGGAAGTCCAGGCCCGCCGCGCCGCCACCCTCCGCTTCGGCACGGGCCGCGTGCTGTTCATGGACGACGATCCGAAAATCTGCGCGCTCACGTCGACCATGCTGCAGAGCCTCGATTACAAATTCGACATCGCGCACAATGGCGACGAGGCGATCAAGTTCTACCAACGCTACCTCAACATCGGCCGGCCCTACGATGCCGTGATCATGGACATCACCGTGGTCGGTGGCATGGGCGGCGAGGAATGTTTCCGGCACCTGCGCGACCTCGATCCCGATGTGCGCGCCATCGTGTCGAGCGGCTACGACAACGAGGATATGGCCCGGCGCTTCCTCGACCTCGGCTTCTGCGGCTACCTGACGAAGCCGTATCGCGTCACCGACTTGGGCAAGGTGCTCCGAGCGGTCTTGGGTTGAGCCCATCCATGCTCTCCAAACCCATTCCCGCCTGGATCCTGATTGGCGGATTCCTGCTGGCGGGTATCGCCGGCTGCGTGAACGCGATGGGTTTCCTTGGCCTGCATCACCAAGCGCTCTCACACATGTCGGGCACGGCCACGATCATTAGCACCGACCTCGCGCGCGGCGAACTCAGCCTCGCCGCCCACGCCGCGCTGGTGCTCGCGTGGTTCTTTCTCGGCTGCGTGCTGAGCGCCGTGATCATCCGGCAAAGCGTGTTGCAGGCGGGCCGCCGCTACGGCGTCGCGCTGATGATCGAGGCCGTCCTGCTTGCAGGCGCCGCCCTGCTGCTGCGCCAAGGTGCCAACGCCGGCGACTACCTCGCGGCCGTGGCCTGCGGCCTGCAAAACGCCCTCGCCACCACCTACAGCGGCGCAGTGATCCGCACCACGCACGTCACGGGTATCCTTACCGATCTCGGCATCGCCGCAGGCCTCGGCCTGCGCGGCGAGCCGGTGGACCTCCGCCGCGTGACCCTGCACCTGATTCTCTTCGCCGGCTTCCTCGCCGGCGGCATTGTCGGCGGCGCGGCCTTCCTTCGCTTTAGCTACGACGCGTTGTTCGGACCTGCGGCGCTGACCGGTCTCGCCGGTGCGGCCTACGCGCTCCACCGCCACTACAGGCTCATTCGCGCCACGTAAACGCGTGGCACAGCGCCACGCCCGCGGCGTCGGCCTCGTCAACGGCCAGCATGCGGCCGTGCCCCAACAAGGCCATGACCGTGCGCGCCATCTGCTCCTTGCTGGCGCGCCCGGCGCCCACGACCGCCTGTTTCACGCGCAACGGCGCATATTCAAACACCGGGAGCTCACGCAATGCCACCGCCGCGATCGCCGCGCCGCGGGCTGCGCCGAGGATCTGCGCGGTTTGGAAATTTTGCACGTAGATCGTCTGCTCCAAGGCGACGTGCGTCACCGGAAAGTCGTCGAGAAAGGACGCCACCGCGCGGTGGATCTCGCCGAGCGCGTGCGGCATGGAATACTTCGCCGCCACCTTCACCGTCCGGCACCGCAGCAGCACGGGGCCGCGGCCCGGGAAAAACTCCACGAGCGCCAGGCCCGTGCCGCGCAGACTGGGATCCACGCCCAGCACCTGGCCGCGAAATGGCGTACGCGCCCCCGACATCACCGGCACCGCGGCCGCTCCGGGCACCGCGCGGCCATCGAGCTTCGCCTTCCACATTTGCCTGACGTTCATCCGGCCCATGAGCGGTAAAGGAGATGCAGGCCCGCCGCGATCGAAAGCACGAGGGCGAAGGTTTCGAAAAGTTTCTGATCGATCTTTTTCAACACGATCCGACCGATGACCGTGCCGGCCAGCACCGCCGGGAGCAACAGCAGGTTGCCCTGAAAACTCGCGGCGTCGACCAGTCCGAGATTCATCATGAACGGCACTTTGAACAGGTTCATCAGCAGAAAATACCACGCGCCCGTGCCCATGTATTCCATCTTCGGCAGCCGCATCGCGAGCAGATAGATCGCCATCAGCGGACCCGCGGCATTGGCCACTAGCGTGGTAAAGCCCGCCAAGACGCCGATGGTCGGCGCGAACCAGGCCGCGTGCTCCGGCTCGTCGCCTTTCTGCCGCTTGCGGCGCACCAAATGGAGCACCACCAAGGCAAGGACGATCACGCCAATAAGCAGGCCGGCTTGGGCATTGTCGATCCGGCCCATCGCGAGGAAACCGAGGAAAACGCCAAGCGCCGTCCACGGGAACAGCCGCCACAACAATTTCCATTGCGCATGCCGCCGGTAGGACAGCACCGCCACCACGTCCGCCATCACCAACATCGGCAGCACGAAACCCGCCGACTGCTTGGCCGGCATGAGATTCGCAAAGATCACTACGGCCAGCATGCCAAGGCCGCCAATGCCGGTCTTCGCAACGCCGATCGCCACCGCGCCGCAGGCCGCCAAAGCCCATTGCCACATTTCCCAATTCATGAAGTCGCCTCCTCGGTAAAAGCCCCGGCGGTCACGGCAAACACCTGCCACTCGCCGAGGTTCGCCGCCGGGGGTTCCGTGCCGGTGGCAATGACCTGCGACTCCGGATCCACCGCCGCCCAAAACCGCCGGCGCCGGGCCGGATCAAGTTCACCCAAGACATCATCCGCGAGCAACACCGGTCGCACGCCCGAGCACGCCTGAAACCATTCGGCCTGCGCCACGCGCAGTGCCAGCACCAGCGAGCGTTGCTGGCCTTCCGAAGCAAAGTCCCCCGCCGCGAGTTGCCGGTGCAGAAAAGCAAAATCATCGCGGTGCGGTCCGCTCAACGTGCTGCGAAACTGCCGGTCGCGGCCGCGCCCCTCGCGCCAGCGCTCGACCCACACCGGCGCGGTGGTGGCGTCAAAACTCGGCGCATACCGCAACGCCACCGGCTCGGCGTCCTCGGCCAGCCGGGCGTAGAGGGCTTCCATGCGTCCGCCGAGTTCGCGCAGCCCGGCGCGACGCCGGCTGACGAGATCGGCCGCCGCCGGCGCCATGGTTTGTTCAAAGGCATCCAGTTCCGCGTCGGTGGCCGCTGCCTTCAGCAGGCTGTTCCGCTCCGCCAGGGCGCGATGGTAGGTTTGCAACGTGCGCAGGTAACCCGCGTCCATGGCCGAGAGCGTGAGGTCGAGCCAGCGCCGGCGGCCGGTCGGCGCGCCGCGGACCAGATTCATGTCCTGCGAGGAGAAAACCACCGTAGGAAATTTGCCGAGATGATCCGCGAGCCGCGTGACTTTCGTTTCATCACACCACAGTTCGCGCCCCTCCGGCTTCAGGCGGATCGTCAACCGCGTCTCACCCAACTGCTCGTGCTCGACGGTGCAGGCCAGCGCGGCCTCGCGTTGCTCGCGGGCGATCAGCACGCGGCCGTCGGTGGTGCGAAACGACCGCAATGCGGTGATGAAACCCGCGGCCTCCAGCAGGTTCGTTTTACCCTGGCCGTTGGGACCGAGCAAAAACGTCTGCCGGCCGCGCAGATCCAGCTTCGCCAACGCCACGTTGCGAAAGTCTTGGAGCGTAAGCTGGCGCAGGCGCATGACCGTCCAGTAGCGGGCACGCCGCCGGGGGTAGCGAGTCGAAAATCACGAAGGTGTCACCGCAAAAGGCTCGCGCCGCCCGGCCGCCTGTTTTCATAACTGCCCCATGACTTTCGAAGCCTCCCTCGCCGAGTCCGTCCGCACGCTGCAGGCTCTCTCCGGCATCCGGCCCGCGATCGACGAAGCCGCCCGCCTGATCCTCGACACGTTGCGGCACGACAAAAAGCTCTTGGTCTGCGGCAACGGCGGCAGCGCGGCCGAGGCGGCGCACTTCGCCACCGAACTCGTCGGTCGTTACCAAAAGAATCGCGCCTCGCTTCCGGCCATCGCGCTTTCGTCCGACGGCTCCCTCGTAACCTGCATCGGCAACGACTTCGGCTACGACCAAGTTTTTGCCCGCCAGATCGCGGGACTGGCGCGGCCCGACGATCTCGTCGTGGCACTCACCTCCAGCGGCAATTCCGGCAACATCATCGCCGCCCTGCAGGAAGCCAATAACCTCGGCCTGCAGAGCATTGCCTTCCTCGGCCGCGGCGGCGGCAAGGCCACGGGCCTCGCCACTTGCGACCTGATCATGCCCAGCGAGAGCGGCGCGGCCTGCCAGGAGGCGCACCTGTTCCTGATCCATCACTTCTGCGAGCTGATCGACAAGGCCTACAGCTGACGCCCACCGGGCTGCGGTTTTCCTTCTTGCGACGGGGCAAGCGGAGCGGTTCGCTGGCCGTTCCATGAGCAACGCATCCCCCGAACAAGCCATCCTCAAGACCTCCTACGGCGACCTCACCATCGCCTTCTGGCCCGACGTCGCGCCGAAGACCGTGGAGAATTTCAAGAAGCTCGCCCGCGAGGGCTTTTACAACGGCACGGCCTTTCACCGCATCATCAAGGGCTTCATGATCCAGGGCGGCTGCCCCAACACCAAGGACGGCGAGACCGGCATGCCCGGCACCGGCGGCCCCGGCTACAAGATCAAGGCCGAGTTCAACCCCAAGGCCCACGTGCGCGGCGTCATCTCAATGGCGCGCTCCTCGCACCCCGACTCCGCCGGCTCGCAGTTCTTCATCTGCCACGGTGACGCCCGTTTCCTCGATCGCCAATACACCGCCTTCGGCGAGCTCGTCGCCGGTGATGACGTCCTTGAGCAAATCGCCACCGTCCCCACCCAGCACGGCGGCGGCGGCGAAAAAAGCACGCCGATCGACCGCGTCGAATTGAAGTCGGTCGAGATCGTCTCGGCCTGAAAACTCCAACCCGGCTCAACGTCGGGTTTTTTCCGCCAACCTACTAGCATCTTCGGCGAGCTTAGGCCTCGTAGCCGAGCGCCTTGGCGACCGCGGCGCAGGTGACGCGGCCGTCGCGGGTGTTGACACCGGCGGCCAAGCCGCGGTGTTCGGCCAGCGCGCGTTCCACGCCCTTCTCCACCAGCATGGCGACGAAAGGCTCCGTCGCCTGGGTCAGGCCGAGCGTCGACGTGCGGCCCACCAGCGCAGGCATGTTCGGCACGGCGTAATGCACCACGCCGTGTTCCAGGTAGGTCGGCTTTTCGTGCGAAGTCGGGCGGATGGTTTCGATGCAACCGCCTTGGTCGATGGCGATGTCCACGATCGCGCTGCCCGGGCGCATTTTCTTCACCATGCGCCGCGGCACCACAATCGGGGCCTTGGCCGCCGGGATCAGGACCGCGCCAATCAGGAGGTCGGCGTCAGCCACCTCGTTTTCAATGTTGGCGGGATTCGACATCAACGTGACCACGCGGCCGCGGTATTCCGAGTCGATCGCCTCGAGCTTGCGGGTGTCGACATCGAGCACGGTCACCCGCGCGCCCATGCCCGCGGCCATCTGCACCGCATGCGCCCCAGAATTGCCCGCGCCAATCACCACGACGTGGCCCGGCATCGTGCCCGGGATGCCACCGAGCAGCACGCCCGAGCCGCCGAGCTGCGATTGCAGCCGATAAGCGCCAATCTGGATCGAGAGGCGACCCGCGATCTGCGACATGGGCTTGAGCAACGGATACGAGCCGTCAGCCGCCTCGACCGTTTCGTAAGCGATGCCGAGAATGCGCTTCTTGAGCAGCACCTTGGTGAGCTCCGGTCCCGCCGCGAGGTGCAGGTAGGTGAAGATCGTCTGGCCGGTGCGCATCAGCGGATACTCCGGCGGCAGCGGCTCCTTCACCTTCAGGATCAAGTCGGCCTCGCGCCAGACCCGGCGGGCCGAGCTTGCGATGGCGGCGCCGGCGGCGCGGTATTCGGCGTCGGTAAAGCCGGCGCTCACGCCCGCGGATTTCTCCACGAGGACTTGGGCACCGAGCGCAACGCAGCGCCGGCACAGACTCGGCGTCATCGAAACGCGCGTTTCGCCGATTTTGATTTCGCGGGGAACTCCAATAAGCATGGATTTATGACAAAACCATCCGCGACCCGGGTGCAACGGCAGAGAACGAATCGGCATGCGAGGGTTGTTTTTGACAGGCCGGTCGCGCGGCGTGTGATGCCAGCGTGCCCAAGCCGATCAACCTCATCGTGGCCTGCGCGGAAAACCGCGTCATTGGCCGGCAGGGCCGGCTGCCGTGGAGCATCCCCGAGGACCTCGCCCATTTTCATCGGCTTACCGCCGGTCAGGTCGTCGTGCTAGGGCGGGTCTGCTACGAAACGTGGCCCAAGGTTCGGTCCGACGGTCGCCAGCCGGTGGTGATTTCCCGCCAGACGGAATTGGCTCAACCCGGCGTGCACGTCGCCGCCAGCGTTCCGGCGGCCCTGGCGATCGCCCAGGATCTGCCCGGAGAAATCATGGTGTGCGGCGGCCAGCGAATCTATGAGGAAACCCTGCCAATCGCTGACCGGATTTATCTCACCTTGGTGCACGCCCAAGTCCCGGGGGACACCTGGTTCCCCGACTGGCGCCACCTCGACTGGCGGGAGACCGAGCGCCGAGAATCGGCCGACGAAAATTTCCGCTTCACGTTCTCCACGCTGGAGCGAAAGCGGAGATGAAGTTCAGTCCGGCTTCTTCGGACAGGTGCTCAGGCCTAGGGGCAGATACGCCGGGCAAAAACGGACGATTCCAGTCAGCAACGGGAGCAGGCCGACAAGGCCCCACCAATTGTGATAATAGTAACCGGCGCCGAGAATAACGAGGCCGGCGACAATCCGCAGGCCACGGTCGATGGATCCAACATTGGCTTTCATGGGGTGATTCTCCTTTGGGGGTTGCGGGACGATCTTACCCGAACCGCCGCGACCCCACTAGGCGGATTTTGGCCAACCCTGCGCAATTCAAGACCGGTGCTGGGCGTGCAGCGCGGCGTGGGCCTTGGCGACTTCCACGTATTTTTTCGCCCAAGGCTTAAGTCCCGCGATTTCGGCTTCACGGAGCGGGCGGATGACTTTGGCCGGCGAACCGTAGACCATTGATCCCGGCGGGATCGCCATGCCTTGAGGCACGAGGGAGTTGGCCCCGATGACGCACCGGGCGCCAATGACGGCACCGTCAAGTATAGTCGCGCCCATGCCGATCAGACACTCGTCGCCCACCGTGCAGGCGTGCACGATGGCGGCATGACCGATGGTGCACCACTTGCCAATGTAGGCGCCAAACTCGTCCGCCAAGTGCACGATGGCGTTGTCCTGAATATTGGTGCCCTCGCCCACGCGGATTTCGTGGATGTCACCCCGCAGGACCGCGCCGTAAAACACGCTGCTGTCAGACCCGAGCACGACGTCACCGTTGACGGTCGCATTGGGGGCGACGAAACGCGCCGCGGCGAT